>JAKBDW010000065.1:0-8870 GCA_021834245.1 Pseudomonadota bacterium | reverse complement strand
TGCCTTTGGTCTACCAGGTATCAGTTCGTCGCGAATGGCCAGATGACGTGCGCATTCGTTTTACTGAGCAAGCGCTGGTGGCGCAATGGGGTGGCGGTCAATGGGTGAATACGGCCGGAGATCTTGTGAATCTGCAGGGGCAAACTGGCCCGTCCGGCCTTCCAATACTTGACGGTCCAGACGGCACGCAGGCGGAAGTATTTGACCATTACAAGCAGCTGAGCGCAATTCTGGCGCCGGCGCAGCTTCCGATTGCAAGCCTAACGCTTACGCCATGGCATACATGGCAAATTGTTGTAGATCACAATCTGCTACTTGTTCTCGGGCACGGGCAGCCGGAACCAAATGTTGCCCGTTTCGTGCAGGTGTATACCCAGATGCTGTCCGGTGACCGTGACAAAATGCGCAGGGTTGATCTGCGCTATAGCAATGGTTTCGCAATTCAGTGGTTGGACGGAAACGGTGCACCTGCGCCTTCCGGCACAGAGGGCTGAGACATGTCGAAGAAGGGTGACGAAAATCTGATCGTGGGTCTCGATATCGGTACCTCCAAGGTGCTGGCCATCGTTGGGGAAGTGTCTCCGACGGGCGAAGTGGAAATAATCGGCGTTGGCCACCACCCTTCGCGCGGGATGAAAAAGGGTGTGGTGGTGAACATTGAGTCGACTGTGCAATCAATTCAGCGTGCGATCGAAGAAGCCGAGTTGATGGCCGGCTGCCAGATCCACTCCGTTTTTGCGGGAATCGCTGGCAGTCACATCAACAGCTTCAACTCGCATGGCATTGTTGCCATCAAGGATAAGGAGGTTGGTTTCGGAGACGTGGACCGCGTGATCGAGGCCGCGCGCGCTCTAGCCATACCGGCGGACCAGAAGGTTATCCACATTCTTCCCCAGGAGTTCATTATCGACAAGCAGGAGGGGGTACGTGAACCGGTGGGCATGTGCGGGGTTCGTCTGGAAGCCAAAGTGCACATTGTCACCGGCGCCGTGAGTGCTGCCCAGAACATCATAAAATGCGTGCGTCGCTGCGGCCTGGAAGTGGACGACATCATTTTGGAGCAGCTCGCATCAAGTACATCGGTTCTGACTGAAGACGAGAAGGAACTGGGCGTTTGCCTTGTTGATATCGGCGGAGGAACAACCGACATCTCGGTCTTCACCGAAGGCGCGATCCGCCACACCGCGGTGATTCCAATCGCCGGCGACCAGGTGACGAATGATATTGCCGTCGCGCTGCGCACACCGACGCAACATGCCGAAGAGATCAAGAAGAAATATGGCTGCGCACTTACTCAGCTTGCCAAGTCGGATGAGACCATCGAAGTCCCAAGCGTTGGCGATCGTCCACCTCGCAAGCTTGCGCGCCAAACGCTTGCCGAGGTGATTGAACCGCGGATCGAAGAACTCTATGGACTCGTGCTGGCGGATCTGCGGCGCAGCGGTTTTGAGGATGTCATCGGTTCCGGAATCGTTTTGACCGGCGGCAGCGCGAAGATGGAAGGCATGATTGATCTTGCAGAGGAAGTGTTTCACATGCCGGTGCGGCTGGGTATACCGCAGTACGTCGGCGGGTTGAGTGGTGTGGTGCATAACCCGATTTATGCCACAGGCGTCGGCTTGGTGCTGTTCGGAGCCAAGAGTCGCAATGGCAAGCAGTTTGACCTGCATCGCAGGCAAGGACAACCCAGCATCAAGGGCGTGTTTCAGAAAATGAAGGGTTGGTTTCAAGGAAACTTTTGAGGATGGAGTCTTTGGGCGAAACGTGTCGATCTAATTTCGCATTTTGGCACAGGAGAAAATGCAATGTTTGAACTCATGGATACCTACGGCGAACAGGCCGTAATCAAAGTAATTGGGGTCGGCGGCGGAGGCGGCAACGCGGTCGATCATATGGTTGCCGCCAACATCGAGGGCGTCGAATTCATTGTCGCCAATACGGATGCACAGGCGCTTAAGAAATCGGGCGCGCGTACCATCCTTCAACTCGGGACCAACCTTACCAAGGGGCTTGGCGCGGGCGCTGATCCGGCGATCGGCCGACAAGCCGCAGTTGAAGACCGGGAGCGCATCGCCGAGGTATTAAGCGGTGCCGACATGGTCTTCATCACCGCCGGCATGGGTGGTGGCACTGGCACCGGCGCCGCCCCGGTTGTGGCGCAAGTCGCGCGTGACCTGAATATCTTGACAGTGGCGGTCATCACTAAGCCATTCCCGTTCGAAGGCAAGAAGCGCATGGCCGTGGCTGATCAGGGTATTAAGGAACTGGGAGAATTCGTCGATTCTGTAATTACCATTCCCAACGACAAACTACTGTCGGTCGTGGGGAAAGGCGCGAGCCTGCTGGATGCCTTCGGTAAGGCCAATGAGGTGCTGCAGGGCGCGGTTCAGGGTATTGCGGAGCTGATTACCCGTCCCGGCCTCATTAACGTCGATTTCGCCGATGTTCGCACCGTCATGTCGGAGATGGGTCAAGCCATGATGGGATCGGCTACTGCTCGCGGTGAGCAAAGGGCGAGTGAGGCAGCCCATGCGGCGGTGTCGAGTCCTTTATTAGAGGACATCAATATTTCCGGTGCCCGCGGCATCCTTGTCAATGTCACTGCCGGCCAAGATCTGTCGATTGGGGAGTTTGAGGAGGTCGGCAATATCGTCAAGGAGTTTGCCGCCGAAGATGCCACAGTCGTTATTGGCACCGTCATTGATTCAGCCATGCAAAACGAGATCCGGGTTACGGTTGTCGCGACTGGGCTTGGGCTGGGTCAGAAGCGCAATCAGCCCTACAAAGTGATCAAAACCGGAACCGGAACAACGGATTACGATCAGCTCGACACACCTACCGTGATTCGCAATCGGCGCATGGTGGAGCCCAAGGTTCCAGCGGATGCGGGGATGGAATATCTCGATATTCCGGCGTTTCTGAGGAAACAGGCAGATTAGAATATATCTGCTATATTTTTTCGAAATCGGGCCGTATTTTAGGACTGGTGATTCAGTGCGACAGTCCGTTTATCGGCGCTGAAGTGCCGAATAGTGCTGATTAGGCATGGAAAAACTGGACTTTCGTGAGTATTTACCTTTAAATTGTCATGTAAGGGCGGAAAATTCTTGCCGGGTCCGAGCAAGGGGTAGCTGGCCGTTCGGCGGTTCTTACAAGTAATTAATCGACAGAACACCACTGTGCGAGAAAGTCGCAAAGCTTTCTTGTATCTTCAGTGGGCAGAGAAGGCAGGCGGCCGACAAGGAAATGATAAAGCAGCGTACTCTGAAGAATGTGATCCGCGCCACCGGCGTAGGACTTCATACCGGCGACAAAGTCTACCTGACATTGAGGCCAGCACCGGTCGAAACGGGCATCATCTTTCGCAGAACTGATTTGCCCCAGCCGGTCGAGGTAAAAGCCCACCCCGAGAACGTCAGTGATACTCGTCTTTCCACCACACTGGAAAATAACGGGGTCAAGATTTCCACAGTCGAGCACCTGATGTCGGCATTTGCCGGCTTGGGTATTGATAACGCTTACGTCGATGTTACGGCTGCCGAGGTCCCCATTATGGATGGCAGTGCCGGACCATTTGTATTCCTGATTCAGTCTGCAGGAATTGAAGAGCAACCCGCACCCAAGCGGTTCATGCGCATTAAGAAGACGATCCGCATAGAGGACGGCGACAAGTGGGTATGTTTCGAGCCTTGGGATGGGTTTAAGGTATCTTTCTCTATCGATTTCGATCACCCCACGTTCCGCAACTCGACGCAGGTGGCGAGTGTCGATTTTTCGACGACGTCCTTCGTCAAGGAAGTAAGTCGAGCCCGCACCTTCGGTTTTATGCGGGACCTGGAAGCGCTTCGGCAGGCCGGACTAGCGCGCGGAGGCGGGCTGGATAACGCGATCGTCATGGACAGCTATCGGATCCTTAATGACGATGGTCTACGTTACGAAGATGAATTCGTCAAACACAAGGTGCTCGACGCCATTGGGGACCTGTATCTGTTGGGCCACCCCTTGGTTGGTGCGTTCAGCGCCTACAAGTCCGGTCATGCGCTCAACAATCGCCTTCTGCGCGCGTTGATGGCGGACCAGGAAGCCTGGGAGCTCGTTACCTACGCCGAAACGGACAGGGCAGCCATTTCCTTCATGCGAACGGCACCGGCGACCTGATTTCAGGCGTTCGGCACTTAGCCGAAGCAAATAAAACAACCTTCCCAAAAAGACAACAAGAGCTCATATGAACGTAATCTTCGTACCAAAAAGCGTCGGCAAGGGGCGGCACATCAGCCTGAGCCAGGGGCAGACGCTTTTAGTGGCGTTCATTCTCTTGCTTGCCCTTCCGGTTCTTATAGGTAGCGTCACATTCCAGATCGATTCCATGCTCAATGGCGGTGTCGGTGGCGACTCCGCGTACTTGGAACAGCAGGCCAAGGAGCTTGCGAGGCAGCGCCGTGAGATTGATGACGCGCGCCGCGACGCGCAGGTGCATCTGGATGCACTGGCGCAACGCTTGGGACACATGCAGGCCCAGTTGATGCGGCTCGACGCGCTTGGCCAGCGCCTTACGAGCATGGCCGGCCTCGACAAGCACGAATTCGATTTTTCCGCCGATCCGCCAATGGGCGGGCCTGAGACAGATGTGTCGCCGACCAGCCTCTCGGTACCTGATTTCATGAGATCGTTGGACGAGCTGTCGGACCAGCTGGATAAGAAAGGCCAGAGGCTTAGTGCCCTGGAAAGTGTGATGATGGACCGACAGTTACAGGCGGCAGTTTCGCCCGTAGGCTGGCCTACAAAGGGAGGGTGGGAATCCTCGGGCTTCGGATGGCGTACCGATCCCTTTAATGGTCACCAGGAGTTTCATGAAGGTATCGATATCGCGGCCCGCATGGGTTCGCCGATCTACGCCATGGCAGACGGCATAGTCACCTATGCAGGTTTAAATGGCGGCTATGGGAATATGGTCCAAATCAACCATGGTAACGGCCTGTCTACGCGCTATGGGCATGCAAGCAAGATACTCGTCAAGGTCGGTGACCGGGTGCATAAGGGCCAGGAAATCGCAGAAGTTGGTTCAACCGGGAGATCTACCGGTCCTCACGTGCATTTCGAGGTGCTTAAGGACGGGCACGAGATCGATCCCAGCCCGTATCTGCATCTGGGCTCCTCGTCCTGAAAATCCGGCGCAGGGCCCCCAAGTTTTGTCCTAATTACTGCGGCTGCCATTACTGATATTTAAGTCTCGGCAGTTTTCCTCCATAATCCGGCCTTCTTGATCTGCCCCTTGGCGCATTTTGGACGCAATTGATGGTTGTAAGCACGCTCAATAAGATTTTCGGAAGCCGAAACAGTCGTCTTATCAAGCAGATGATGCGGGACGTGGCACGCATCAATGCCCTTGAGACCGATATTTCCAAGTTGTCTGACGCGGCACTCGGCGCAAAAACACTAGACTTTCGCAACCGGCTGGCCCAGGGACAGCGTCTCGGTGATCTGCTGCCCGAGGCATTCGCTGTCGTGCGAGAGGCATCCAAGCGTGCGCTGGGCATGCGTCATTTCGATGTTCAGCTCATCGGCGGCATGGTCCTGCATCAGGGCAAGATTGCCGAAATGCGCACTGGCGAAGGCAAGACCCTCGTTGCCACCCTTGCGGTTTATCTTAATGCCCTTCCCGGAAAGGGAGTGCATGTGGTCACGGTGAACGATTACCTGGCGCGACGCGACGCGGAGTGGATGGGAAAGGTTTACAACTTTCTCGGCTTGACCGTGGGTGTCGTTGTTGCGGGTCAGGACGCCGCCTCCAAAAGCGCCGCCTATGCCGCCGACATCACTTATGGGACGAACAACGAATACGGCTTTGACTACCTGCGCGATAACATGGCATTCCGCGCAGACGAGCGCAGCCAGCGCGGTCTCAATTTTGCAGTGGTCGACGAAGTTGACTCTATCCTCATCGACGAAGCGCGTACGCCGCTCATTATATCCGGCCCGACGGAAGACAATACCGATCTCTATTACCGAATCAACGCGATAATACCAAAGCTCAGCCGCCAAGAAACCGAAGACGGACCAGGTGACTTCAGCGTCGATGAAAAAATGCGTCAAGTGCATCTGACGGAGGCCGGTCACGAAACCTGCGAGAAGCTGCTAGTCGCTGCCGGGCTGCTCGAGCAGGCCAGTAATTTGTACGACGTGCAGAACATTTCGCTCATGCACCACCTCAACGCCGCGTTGCGGGCACACGCCCTCTACCGGCGCGAGGTCGACTACATCATCAAGGACGGCGAGGTTGTAATCATCGACGAATTTACCGGACGTATGATGGCCGGTCGACGCTGGTCCGACGGATTGCACCAGGCAGTGGAAGCCAAGGAAGGGGTGCAAATCCAGAACGATAATCAGACCCTCGCGTCCATCACGTTCCAGAACTATTTCCGCCTGTATAACAAGCTGTCCGGAATGACCGGCACTGCCGATACCGAAGCGTTCGAATTCCAGGAGATTTACGGGCTTGAGGTGGTGGTCATCCCCACCCACCGCCCAATGGTGCGCAAAGATTTAGGCGATCAGGTCTATCGCACAACTGAAGAAAAGCACGACGCCATCATCGCGGATATTCGTGACTGTCATAAGCGCGCGCAGCCGGTGCTCGTCGGTACGGTGTCCATCGAGAGTTCCGAGCAACTGTCCCGGCTGCTCAAGAAGGACGGCATTCGACACGAAGTCCTCAATGCCAAACAGCACGAACGAGAGGCGCAAATCGTGGCCCAGGCTGGGCGGCCTGGTGCGGTGACCATAGCGACTAATATGGCCGGGCGCGGAACGGATATCGTTCTGGGCGGCAATCTGGAACTGGAACTTACAGACGCGTCCAACGATAAGGACGCGGAAATGAAGATTCGCGAAGAGTGGCAGAAGCGGCACGATGAAGTCATCGCGACCGGTGGCCTGCATGTTGTCGGTACCGAAAGGCACGAGTCGCGTCGCGTCGATAACCAGTTGCGCGGCCGGTCCGGGCGCCAGGGTGACGCCGGATCGAGCAGGTTTTATCTGTCCCTAGAGGACAACCTGTTGCGCATCTTCGGGTCCGATCGCGTTTCAGGCCTGATGCAGAAGCTCGGAATGCAGCACGGCGAGGCAATAGAACATCCGTGGGTGTCGCGAGCAATCGAAAATGCGCAGCGCAAGGTCGAGAGCAGGAACTTCGATACCCGCAAGCAGCTTCTCGAATACGACGATGTCGCCAACGATCAGCGCAAGGTAATCTATGAGCAGCGCAATCGGTTGATGGAGATCGATGACATCTCCGGAAGCATTGCGGAGATTCGCCGCGACGTGGTCAACGAGATCATCAACTATAACGTGCCGCCGCAGAGCCTCGAAGAACAATGGAATATTGCCGAGCTCGAGGAAACGCTGGTACGAGAACTCGATCTAAAACTGCCAATCGGGCAGTGGCTTGCCGAAGACAAGACGCTGCACGAAGACAAGCTGCGCGATCGGGTCCTGGCAGAGGTGGAGCGAGTACACGCCGCCAAAACTGCATCAGTTGGCCCGGAGGTCATGCGCAATTTCGAGAAGGCAGTGATGCTGCAGGTTCTTGACGCGCAGTGGAAGGATCACCTGGCGGCAATGGACCATCTGCGGCAGGGAATACATTTGCGCGGCTACGCCCAGCAAGATCCCAAGCAGGAATACAAACGAGAGGCATTCGAGCTGTTTTCCAACATGCTTGACCGGATCAAACGCGAAGTTATAGGTTTGATCACGCGGGTTCAGATCCGCGAACCAGAAGACGTTGCCACCCTGGAAGACCAGCGCCAACGGCAACATCAGCAGCCAATGCGCTTCGAGCATCCATCAGCTCAGGCTGAAGCAGGAGCCGAGGACGAAGAAATTGCGGTAGTCCCGCAGCAACCTGTCGTCCGTTCGCAACCCAAGGTCGGTCGTAACGATCCCTGTCCCTGCGGGTCGGGCAAGAAATACAAGCAGTGTCACGGCAAATTGTCCTAGGTTCAAAACCGGTTGCGGACTGCAGCGTTTGCTGTACATTGATGGTTCTGTGAGCCCGGAAACAAGCAAATCTGCCGAATTGCAGCTTGCGAGATAACCATGGCCGTCAACCTGCCGCCACTCCCTCGACTTTACCCGGTATCTGGTATCCGCCTTGCCACCGCCATGGCCGGTATCCGCAAGAAGGACCGCCGCGACCTCGTGCTCATTGAATGCGTGCCTGGCACGCGGGCCGCGGCGGTATTCACGCGCAACCGCTTTTGCGCGGCCCCGGTGGTTCTTGCGCGAAAACACCTCGAGTTGACGTCGCCCCGCGCCCTTCTGATAAACACCGGTTACGCCAATGCCGGCACCGGTGAACCGGGCACACAGGACGCGCTCGACTGCTGCGCGGCCGTCGCCAAACACATGGGCCTCAAAGTCTCCGAAGTGTTGCCGTTTTCCACCGGCGTGATCGGCGAGCGCTTCCCGGTCGATCGCATTGTGAGCGCTGTGCCTAGTTGCATCGCCGCGCTGGATGAGTCTGCCTGGGCGGACGCCGCGAGCGGGATCATGACGACGGATACGCAGCCCAAGGGAAGCTCGCGCCGGTCAGAGATCGGTGGCGCTACCATCACGGTGACGGGAATCGCCAAAGGTGCCGGAATGATCTGTCCCAACATGGCCACCTTGCTTGGCTTTGTTGCCACTGACGCTTCGCTCGCGCCAATGGCGCTCGAAGCGCTGGTGCGTGACGCGGTACAGTTATCCTTCAATCGCATTACGGTTGACGGCGACACATCGACCAATGATGCCTGTGTGCTGCTGGCGACCGGACGTGCGGGCAACGCCATGATAGAACGGCCGGAAGGGCCGGCGTACCGCGAACT
>JAKBDW010000390.1:0-8877 GCA_021834245.1 Pseudomonadota bacterium | reverse complement strand
CGCTCGCGCTGCCACGGGTAGGCCGGCAGGTCCACGCATCGCCCCCGTGGGTAGATAGAACCGAAGTCGACGGGATATCCGGATTTATAGAGTTCCCCGACAGCACGGAGCATCATCTCACGCGCATCCTTGAACCTGTGCAACGTTGCTACTACCGCCCCATTCTTTTTTTGCGACTCTAGCGTTTGAAAAATGTCTTCACTCAATACTGCGTGGGGGCCAACCTCAAGAAATAGATCATGGCCGTCCTCGATGGCGGCGCGCGTGGCGTGTTCGAACATCACAGGGTGTCGAATATTCTGGCCCCAATATGCGGGCCCGCGCGCTTGAATGTCGATTAGGCCGCCAGTTACCGTGCTGTAGATCGGGCATTCTGACCGATTCATTACGAAGTCGCCGATTGACTCCATGATGCGCGAGGCAGCCACTTCCATCTGCGCACTATGAAACGCATGGTTTACTCGCAACATACGGGCCGCCACACCCTGGCCGCCCAAAAAGTCGAGAACGCGTTGCAGCTCCTGTGCGTCGCCCGACAGTACGACGGACTTCGGAGCGTTGTATGCAGCGATCATAACGTCGCTGCCCAGATCCCTCAGCACCGCTTCTGCCGTTTCCGGCGCTAGTGCCACGGCGGCCATACGACCGTCCGTACCGGACTGGCCCATCAATCGTCCCCGCAAGCACACGAGGCGCACCGCGTCTTCCAAACCTACTGCCCCAGCCGCGCACGCTGCCGCAATTTCTCCGACACTGTGACCGATCACTGCGCTCGGCCGAATGCCCCACGCCTTCAGCAATTCGACTAATCCGTACTGGACGGCAAACACCGCTGGCTGCGCTACCGACGTCTGATCCAATCGAGATGTGCCTTCGGCGGCACAAAGCTGTTCAACTAACGAAAATCCTCCATGGGCCCGCACCAGCGGTTCGCATGCCTCAATCGCCGTCGTAAATGCGGGCCATTCGTGCAGTAACCGTGATCCCATTGTCGCCCACTGCGCACCCTGCCCCGAGAAGACAAATATCGGCTCCCGCTTCGCCAAGGCGCGACCTTCCCCATCATGCCCAGCAACAATCTGCAACTGACGCGAAATCTCTCCTGGGAAGCGTCCACACGCTGCGGCTCGGTAAAGCTCGTGATCCCGTCTCCGCGAGGCAGTGAAGCAAACGTCCTCCAGTTCGTCGACGGCAACATGCGACACACGGCTCGCCATAGACGCGCACATCTCGCGCAACGCGCCAGGCGACTTTGCGGACAAAACCAGCAAATGGGCTGTACCGGATTCTGCCACTAGCGATGGCCGCGGACCCAGACACCAGATACGGGCGCGGGCATCATACAACGTGGCCCGCTCATCCTTGGCCATACTCGTCGACGGCAGCACAACTGCACCAAGATCCCTCGCCGCGACATTCTCCTCCATGGCTTCGGACAATATAGGGTGAGGACCGATCTCAAGAAAGACATCCACGCCACCTTCGAGTGCGCTCGTCATTGCACTTTCGAACTTAACCTCCTCACGCAGATTCATTGGGAAATACGATGAGTCGCAATCGTCAGCGGACAAATGTTTTCCTGTTATCGTGGAGATAATGGGTATTTTTGGCGCACGGGCTCGCACATCTTTCAATGAATAACGAAATTCCTGGATTAAAGAGTCCATCTGAGGACTGTGCGCTGCAAAATTCACGCGAATCAGGTTAGCTGCAACACGCTTTTCTTTGAGTTCACTGATCATGTTTCTCAACGGACCAATCGCCCCAGAAATGATGGTCGTGCTAGGACTGTTACGTGCCGCGATCACAAGCTCACCGTTCGTCCGCTTTAATAGCGGTGCGAGTTGCGCTGCAGATGCTTTGACGGCCGCCATGCCACCGGCGCCTTCCGCTGCTGTAGGGATCCGCCCGTAGTGCCAGACCACGCGGGCCGCAGTGTCAAGATCCAACAAGCCAGAAATGTGCGCCGCAGCGATCTCTCCGATGCTGTGCCCAATAACGACATCTGGCTCGACACCCCAACTCTTCCATAGCGCCGCAAGCGACACCTGCACGGAAAACACAAGCGGGGCTAGGTAAAGGATGTCGTCGAACCCGCGGCTTGATCCATTGCTGAATAATGTCTCCAACAGAGACCAACGGGTATAGGGCGAAATTGCTCGGTCGCAAGCCAAGAAGGCTTCTCTGAAGGCGGGCTCGCTGGCGATTGTCTTTCGCGCCATTCCGACCCATTGCCCACCCCCTGGCGAGCAAACGAAGGCCAGACGTCGCCGCTCCGAAATCGTTTCCTTGGCGACGCGCCTTTGTTCATAATTCTTCAAATGGCGCTTTAGTGAGTCGGCAATCCCGTGTCGACTGTACCCCCACCCGGCAAGACACCATGCATTCTCAGGCGTCGGCGCGGCGTGGTCACGCAAATCCTCACTCTCCGTCGAGTCATCAGTCCATTGCAAAACTTTCCGCCTGAGAGCCTCCTCGCTGTCTGCGGTCAAGGCGATCAGTCGCGGGGCGGCCGGTGGCGATTCGAGAATCACATGTGCGTTGACACCCCCCCAGCCGAAAGAACTAACTCCAGCAAGCGCCGGGGCAGTCTCCGGTGCCGGCCAGGGAGTCAGCTGGCGCACCACCTCTAGGCGCAGCTCCTCGAAGGGGATGTGCGGGTTGAGATGTTCCGCATGCAGGCTAGCGGGAATGGCCCTGTGTCGCATTGCCAGAATCGTCTTTATCAACCCGGCAATACCAGCTGCCGATTCCAAGTGGCCAATGTTAGATTTGACCGAACCGACCAACAGCGCACTATGGTCGCGTCTGCCGGGCCCGAACACGTTTCCAAGTGCTCGCGCCTCGATAGGGTCTCCGAGTCGGGTGCCGGTTCCATGCGTCTCCACGTAGTGAATCCGTTGAGGAGCGATGCCGGCTTTGTCGTACACCTCGGACAGCAATTCCTCTTGGGCCTCGCGACTGGGGGCCGTCAAACCGTTACTGTGTCCGTCGTTATTAACATGCGTACCATGAATGATGGCGTGGACACGATCTCCATCACGCAGCGCAAGCAGGAGGGGTTTGAGAATTACAACACCGGCACCTTCGCCCCGACCTGGGCCATCGGCATGGGCCGAAAACGTCTTACACCGACCATCCGCTGACAGCCCAAGGGCCTTCGATAGGTTAACCATCGTGTGCGGTGACGCCATTACGTTGACCCCGCCGACTATCGCCAGTGCGGTCTCTCCAGCCCGGAGACTTTGACACGCGAGATGCACGGCCACTAATGAAGATGAGCACGCCGTGTCTAACACGAGGCTCGGCCCGCGCGCGCCGAGCGTATAGGAAATTCGATTCGCGATCATGTTGATCGCCTGCCCGGTACCCCGATACGGGTTGTCCGTCGCGAGTTTCTGGCCCAGGTCGGCGTAGTCACGCCATGTTGCACCGAAATAGACACCGACGCGCTGGCCTGCTAGGTTCCGCGTTGGAACACCGGCGTCGTTCAGAGCCTCCCATGTCAGCTCAAGGGCCAGCCTTTGCTGCGGATCCAGCTCCACGGCCTCCGTTGGAGAGATTCCGAAGAATAGCGGATCAAACTGGTCTATTTGATCCAGGAAACCGCCACATCGGGTGCTCATCTTGCCCGGTGCCTCTCGATCCGGATCGAAGAACTCGTCTACAGCCCATCGTGACTCAGGGATAGGACGAATAGCGTCAATTTCGTTACTCAACAACTCCCAAAACGTGTCGACATTGTTCGCCCCAGGGAATCGGCACGCCACACCCACGACTGCGATCGATTCGTCCTTTTTCAGGGGCAGGTATGTCTTAAGTACCGGTTGGGTTGGACGTGCCTCACCACAAAGGTGTTCCGTCAGCGCGTCCGGTGTCGGATATTCCCAGGGCAATGTGGGGCTGAGCTCCTGCGTCAACAGTTGTGAAAGTTCGGCCATCATTCGTACTGCTGCTGCGGAGTCAACGCCGAGATCAATAAACGTCTTTGACTGATCAATCAGATCGACGCTTCGCCCGGTAAAGTCTGCAAGCAGCCGCAATATTTCACCCCTAAGCCTATCGCTTGCCACTCTGCCTTTCGTCAACATGTAATTCCCTTTACACCAAGCTTTTTGGTCGGCCGGTGCCAGCTATTGAGTTAGGATTTCATGCCTCAACAAGATATTTAGGTTCGCAGGCCTGCAGTAATTCCGTTTCGCGAGCGCCGCCGGGGCTGTGGCGTGACACGCAAGTGCCGTGCGCCACGCAGGAACTCAAAACTGTTGCGACCTCGCAGCCAATGTGAAGTTACCAACTGGCAGGGAGGGCGCTGTACAAGGACGGGAATACAGTGCTCGACAAGCATTTTCATCGGGTATCGCAGGCGACACGGCCGACGACGAAAAGCCAGAGTCGTCAGATAGCGCGCACCGGTGAGGCATTGAAAGTCTTGCCTCAACCGACAAACATGATGAGGTGTAGGAACGTCCCCGAGGCTTGAAGCGTGAGCGGTAGTAGATTCTAGTTGCCGCTCATCAGGCCCAAGGCCCTCGCTTTCCGCGGCACGGTCTGACTCAAGCTGACGGTGGCCTGAAGAAAGGGCACTAGTCAGCGGGTGGTCGGTTACGTTTCTTCCACAATCCGTCTTATCAGGCACGTAATTCCCTCTACATGCGGCATGATGGAGATGAGCCAGTCACGGTGGGGCGGTTCCTCTTGTGCCCCGCCATGACCCAGATTTGATTAACTAATGATCGTGTTCCTCGGCATGTCCGGGAAGACGGAAGGCGTATACCTTATTGTTACCCGTTCCTCCTAAGGATGCATACCCAGAACCCCAATAGACGGTTCCGTCAACAATCGCTGCACCCGAAATAGTTGAACCGCCCGAGGGAAAACTCCAAAGAATAGAGCCGTCGCTTCCGTCCAACGCGTACATATAGCCCGAGGGGTCAGTGGAAGCCGCGTAGACTACGCCATTTGCCGTCGATACAAAGCCGACTGCTCCGCTGTGTCCAGGATCTGGCGTTTGCCAGACGATTTTTCCAGTTTTGGCGTCTAACGCACTCCATGCACCCCAATTGATAGTCCCGCCGGTAGGCTGGAGCGTATAGGAATGTTTCTCACTGTTGGCTACGGCCACATATATTCGCTTGCTATCTACTGCTGATCCCCACATTATTCCTCCGTCGGCGCCGCCCGGACCTACTTGAGTCACCCAAACAACCTTGCCAGTATTTGCGTCAAGCGCCCAGTAACTACCGCTTTTCTGACCAGCCCCTACCAAGTCGCGTGGCTCACCTCCTTGGCTTTCAATCGTGAAGAGGTTCACGCCAGACCCAAAAGCGTAATCCGGACTATCCGGGAACGGACAATTACCACTGGGAGGAAAATTAAATGCTGGCACTCCGCAAGTTAGCGTCCAAGCGTCAAACTCCTCAAGCCTAGTACCCCAGAGGATCTTCCCTGTATGTCGATCAAGCGCAAGAATTGAATCGAAATAATCTGTGGGACTGAGACAAGCAGTAACTAAACGCGCGTCTTTCCCTGCCTTAGCAACGCAGGCTTGCACCTCAGGTGGTACTGAGTAGTTATTTCCGGTTGTAAAATACACTACGTTACGTTTCGTATCGACTGCTGGCGGTCCGCCCCAAAGTGCTCCGCCGCTATAGCCTTCCGGCACTGTGTAAGTACGCCACTCTATTGCGCCCGTTTTCAAATTAAGTGCAATAGCGCTGCCTCGAAATGTGCAACAGTGATAGCCGGGCAGTAGGGCGAGCGCTTCCTCAGCCGACGAGATACCAATGTAAACGGTATTTCCAAAAATAATTGGCGACATCGTTATCATCGCTGCCGGATTGCTGTCGACTCTTGTCTTCCACAGCAGATCACCGGTTCTTTTGTCGATCCCTAGCACATAGCCGTCACGAGTTCCAATGACGAGTCTACGGCCACTGAGAGCGGGGGTAGAACGTGACACTGGCTGAATTAGACACAGGGGATCAACGCATACCCCAGGGACGGAGCCTGTATAGCTAGCGATAGCGCGTGTCCAGATTAGCTGACCAGTACGCCGGTCAATTTTGTTCAAATAACCACCAAGATCCGGCACGTACACGGCATCTTCATCCACTGCCGGCGTTGCTGTTACGTCTCCATGCGCGGTGAATATCCATTTAGGCTCAAGCTTAGAGACGTTTCTGGCACCAAGCTTTGACTCGCTCCAAGCGTTACGACTGTTACGCAAATCGTGACCGCCTGACAGCCAAAGAGACTTAGTATTTTGGCTCTTCTCGTTCCCCACTAAAGAACCAAAACAAAACGGACTATTGAGAAATACTGCAGCGACGAAAACAAACACGTTGAACCCCTTCATACAGCCTCCCTTTTTTTGGCTTGATGCTTCCCTGTTCACTACGTATCGATCTTGTTTCTGTTTTTAACTCTTACAATACCGCTTCGTATGGTGATTTCTGTTTGGTGCGCGTCATCTGACCGTTCTTGTCATGGGGTTTCCCACCTTGGATTCCGAGGCGCCGAGCCAGCGTCCCTCATTATTCGGCCAGTGTCAAGAGTGCGAATTGCCTCATCCAAAATCTGAGTGAAACCGATTCGTTGCCTCACGTAAGAAATCTGAGTGAAATCGCCCCCCCAGGCCGGGAAGGAGGTCAACGTGAGGCTAACCATGAGCGAGCGACGGACAGTGATTCGGGTCGCGGCGAGCCGCTATCGCCAAGCCACAAAGAAGCAGAAAGGACACATTCTCGATGAACTCGTGGCGGTGACGGGCTATCACCGCTTCTACGCGGCCACCCTGCTCAAGCTTCAGGGTCGCCGACTGCGCATCGGGCAACGCCGGTGCGTGGTCGGGGACCTCAGGCTTCGTACCCCCCCGCGCAAGGCCGCGAGTCTATACCGACAAGGTCGTGAAGCCGTTATGCCGAATCTGGGCGATCCTGGACGGCCTGTGCGGGAAGCGCCTGGCAGCAATCCTGCCCGAGGTGATCCGGGTGCTTGAGCAGCACAAAGAGATCAGGCTGGATGCGGATACTCGCCGAAAGCTCCTCACCATCAGCCCTGCCACGATCGACCGGCTCCTTGCCCCGGAGCGGAAGAAGATGGCGCTACGCGCGCGCTCGGGGACGAAACCCGGCACGCTCCTCAAGCACCAGATTCCGATTCGCACCTTCGCCGAGTGGAACGAGGCGACACCGGGGTTCGTGGAGATCGACCTGGTCGGCCACGACGGGGGCGTGGGCGAGGGGGATTTCTGCCAGACCCTGAATGTGACCGATGTGGCGAGCGGATGGACCGAAGCCCAGGCCGTGCTGAACAAGGCGGAAATCTGGGTCTTTCAGGCACTCAAGGACATCCGTACGCGCCTTCCCTTTGCGCTCCTCGGGATAGATTCGGACAATGGGAGCGAATTCATCAACCACCACCTGCTGCGCTATTGCCGAAGCGAGCGCATCACCTTCACCCGCGGGCGGGCGTACAAGAAAAACGACGGCTGCTTCATCGAGCAGAAGAACTACACTGTGGTACGCCGGGCGGTGGGCTATGCCCGCTACGCGGGAGCTTCCCATCTGGCCCTGCTCAACCGGCTCTACGGGGCGCTGCGCCTCTACACCAACTACTTCCAGCCGGTGATGAAGCTCATCCGGAAAGAACGCCGCGGGGCCAAAGTGAAAAAGACCTACGATCGTCCGCAAACCCCCTATCAGCGACTGTTGAACACTCCCGGCTTTCCAGCCAGGGCCAGGCAGCGCCTGAAGGCCGAATATGCCACGCTCAATCCCGCCGCCCTGAAGCGGGAAATCAGTCAACTGCAACTGGCGCTATACAACCGCGCCAAAAAGGATCGACCATATCCTCACCGTCGCACTTCCCTGGCGACTGCCCCAACGTTTCAGGACAGAGGAATTTGACAAAGATTTCTTACGTGAGGCAACGAATCGGTTTCACTCAGATATTTAGGTGAGGCAACAGGGAGTGCGAATTGCCTCATCCAAAGACGCCCTTCTAACCCGACTTTCTCAACTGGAGGGATGCGACCCCGTATTTCTCGCAAAAAACGCGCCCTTACCCCGGTAGGTCTCCACTACATCGGGGCCAGCGGTCCCCCGGAGCGGATGGACCGGGCGGCCTCAGCGAACGAGCGCGCCGGCGGCCGTGATCCGCGGTGGCGGCTGCGCGGGCAGCGTGAGCTTCAGTTGATTAAGCAGCATCGTCTGGTCGGCGTTGGGTTCGGTATAGCGCGTGAGGATCAGCGTGCGGCCGTCGGTGGTCGGGAACTGCACATCGAGCATCTGGATCGCGGCAAACTTATCGAGCACCGCGCGCGCCGTGAGCCCGGGAGCGAGCGGTTTCAGTTTCGCTCGCAGTGTCACATGCAGGCAGTAACTCATGAAGGCAATAAAGATGTGCGCCTCAATGCGATGCTCGAGCTGATGGTAGATCGGGCGCAGCCCCAGATCGTCTTTTAGGTTCTTGAAGGCCGCCTCGACTTCGGTCAGTTGCACGTAAAGCCTCCAGAGCTCGGCCGGATCGCGAAGGTCGGCGCGCTCTCGGCCACCGCGATCTCGAACAAGCGCCAGGCCAGGGGCGTCTTCTGTTTGGCGGCGCCCAGTTTCATCAAGAGGCTTTCCCGGGTGAGCGTCTTCATCTGCGAGACCTCGCGCAGGCGGCGGATCAACCACCTCATCTGTCGCCGACGGATCGCGCGCTCTTTGTCGATACGCCGCGCGCTTTCGGTGAAGACGTAGCACTTGGAGTTCCCAGTATTTAATGGAGAGTGAAACTCTAGAATTTCACGCCCCATGAGAGGTACTACATGGTCACGAAACGCAGTTGCAGTCATGTTCGTCTTACATATCAGTTCATCGAGGCCAATAA
>JAKBDW010000197.1:0-8879 GCA_021834245.1 Pseudomonadota bacterium | reverse complement strand
CTTTTCAATCAACCCGGCGGCTTCGAGTTCTGCGACTATCTTGCGCCGCGCTTCGAACCGATCCAGCCCATGATACGGTGAGCCGGGCAGGTTGATGCATGCGTCGGGATAGAAGATGTTTATGATTGGCAGGCCATGGCGCTTGCCGACCTCGTAGTCGTTGAAATCGTGCGCTGGTGTGATTTTGACGCAGCCGGAACCGAATTCCTTGTCAACGTAGTTGTCAGCGATGACAGGGATGCGCCGATCCGTGAGTGGCAGCTGCAGCGAGCGACCGACCAGGTGGGTGTAACGCCCATCATCGGGATTCACCGCGACCGCCGTGTCGCCGAGCATGGTTTCGGGGCGCGTGGTTGCGACAACGACGTGCTCGGCTGTTCCTTCGACGGGGTAGCGAATATGCCAGAGGTGTCCCGCTTCCTCCTCCGCCACGACTTCCAAGTCCGAGACCGCGGTGTGTAATACTGGGTCCCAGTTCACCAGGCGTTTGCCGCGATAGATCAGTCCCTCTTCATGAAGCCGCACGAATACTTCCGTGACGGCCCGTGACAGGCCCTCATCCATGGTGAAACGTTCACGCGACCAGTCGAGTGATGCACCCATGCGACGCAATTGGCGGGTGATGGTGCCGCCTGACTGGGCTTTCCACTCCCATATGCGCTGCACGAAAGTCTGCCGTCCGAGGTCGTGGCGGCTTTTCCCTTCGGCTTCAAGCTGGCGCTCTACCACCATTTGGGTAGCAATGCCTGCATGGTCGGTCCCGGCCTGCCACAAGGTGTTGTCACCGAGCATGCGGTGGTAGCGAATCAGCGCATCCATGAGCGTATCCTGGAAAGCGTGCCCCATGTGCAGGCTGCCGGTAACATTGGGCGGCGGGATCATGATGCAGTAGGAGTGTTCAGCGCCGTGCATGCCGCCAGACGCTTGACCAGGGGAAGACTCTGAGCGTGGCGAAAAGTACCGCGCCCGTTCCCAGCCCTGGTAGATGCGTTGCTCCAGAGAATGTGGTTCGTAGGTCTTGGCGAGCGCAGCCGTGGTGCGGTCGTTGTTATCCTGATCTTGCGATTTCATGTATGGTGTTCTTCGCCGGAAACAACACGACATCCGGGCCGGCTCTTTCTGCCCGCGTTTCGTATTGGTGGTGGATGGCGCTGCTAGTCTTCTTTCCCGCGACTATTTTCCACGTTTGGCGCTCCCTGCGCCAGCATCTCCTTGAGGATTTGAGCCAGTCGGGCGATGACGGCGGTGCTCAAGGCACGCTTGCCCGATTTGCGCAGCTCCATGTTAAGACGCGCAGCGGCCATGATTGCCAGTCTGTGGGCATCGATGGATGCAACCGCGGCGCTAACCGTCGTTGACCTTGGCGGCGTGCCATCGGTGGAGGCCGGCTTTGCTACATCCGCCAGCTCGGAAGGAGTCACCGAGGCAAGATCGATGGCGTTTTCCAGCACCGGGAAATCGTCCCAGTGCACATCCACCTCCGCCGGTGCATGCAGCATTTGCCCCAAATGCCCTTCCTGCATGCCCCCAGCTGTGACCATGACCGCCTCGTCCGCGGACGAGGCGGACGCCGCGCCGGCGCCCTCCGCGGCGGTGATTTCGGCAGTTAATTGCAGTTCTGGCACGGGCTGCAAATCGACCTCGGGTGCGGCGGCTGGTAGATCCACCGGTACTTCCAGGGGTGCGGCAAGCGTTTCCAGTCCGCTCGCAGGTCGGCCGTTCTCCGTGTCGCTGGCGCTGGGCGGCTCGTTGCCGGCGGCGGGGTCTGGCAGTGGTAGCGCCTGCTGTTGCATGCCTGCGGCGTGGCTGGGCTTCGCGGCGGCGGTAATCCCTTGAGTATCAGGGCCCGCCGCAGTGGCTGGTGGAGTAGGCGTTGTGCTGCCCGGGGTCGGTTGTGGCAATGCGAGATCCTGTAAGGTGCGTGCGGCGTCGACCGTAATGTGCCGGATTTGGGCCGGGCGCGTGACCGCAGGTGTTGACTGTTTATCTTCACTGGCGGAAGGCGATTCGCCTCCATGGCCCGCCCCCGGCGCCGCGACACCTTCCGCCAGGGGATTCGCGGATGATGCAGACGCCGCGGGCCGCGCGTCGCGGTGTGTTGTGCCTGCCGATTGCAACTCCGCCAGACTGGCCTCTAAACGGGCGATCATTTCGTCGGCGGTTGGCGCCGCAGCCATGTCCGCCGGGGAGGCGGGTGGCGCCGGCGCGGCCGGATTTGCAGAAGCGTCGTGCAGCTCGTTTCGCACGAGATCCTGAAGCGAACGCAATACTTCGTCCAAGGTGTGTTTGACGGACGGTGCATGCTTCGATTTATCGGCGGGGCCGGCCATAAATACTAGTTTAGGCGGCAGCCGAAAACGATGCTAGACAGAATGATCTTCCAGCGGATAGCCGCGATCGCGGTAAAACCGATAGCGATCGCGCCCGTACTGTTTTTCAGCGTCGCTGGCGCCGATGAATTCAGCGATGCGCTGGAAGCGGCTGAAACAGGTGGGCACCTCGCGGCAGAGTGTCACCAGGACATCCTGAAGGTTATCCGGCGGGTCCGCGTGTCCGATCAGGACCTGGGGGCTGGCGCGCACGGCTGCCGCGTCGCTGGATGTGCAGATCTCATGGGGGATAAAGCTGCCCGGACTGAAGGTCCAGAGCAGGTCGTCCAGGCGCGCTGACTGTTCACGATCGGTTGTGAGCATATAAATGGCGTGGCCGAGCCGGAAGGCCTTTTCCACGAAGCGGCATACGACCAGATCTTTGGCGCGATCATCCGTGTTTTGCAGTATGTAGAAGTCGACGCGCGTCATGAATCGGCGTGCATATCTTTTTCGCTGCGCTCGATCAGGAACGTCGTGAGTAGCGGAACCGGTCTGCCGGTACCGCCTTTCTCCTTGCCCGATTTCCATGCCGTGCCCGCAATGTCGAGGTGTGCCCATTTAAACTTCTTGGTGTAGCGCGCGAGAAAGCAGGCAGCAGTGATGGCGCCGGCATCGCGGCCCCCGATATTGGCCATGTCGGCAAAATTGCTGTCCAGCTGCTTCTGGTAGTCTTCCCAAAGCGGTAGCTGCCAGGCGCGGTCGTGGGCATACTTGCCGGCACTTATCAGTGAACGTGCCAGCTGATCGTTGTTGCTGAGCAGGCCGCTCGCATGCCTGCCGAGCGCAACGACACAAGCGCCGGTGAGCGTGGCAAGATCGACCACCACAGAAGGGTTGAAGCGCTCGGTGTAGGTCAATGCGTCGCACAGGATCAGGCGGCCTTCGGCATCAGTATTGAGCACTTCAATCGTCTGCCCGGACATGCTGGTGACGATATCACCCGGCTTGTTGGCGTTGCCGTCGGGCAGATTTTCCGAGCTCGGGATTACGCCGACCACGTTGATCGGCAGCTTCAGTTCGGCGATTGCGCGCATTGTGCCCAGCACGCCAGCCCCGCCGCACATGTCATATTTCATTTCGTCCATTTCCGCGGCAGGTTTGATGGAAATGCCCCCGGCGTCGAACGTAAGACCCTTGCCGACGAGTGCGACGGGGGCCGTGCCCTCCTTGCCGCCCTGGTACTGCATGATGATCAGTTTCGGCGGTTGGCGGCTGCCACGTGCCACGGACAGCAGCGCGCCCATGCCGAGTTCGCGCATGTGCGATTCTTCGAGCACGGTCGTCTTGATTCCGAAAATATCCTGCAGCGCCATGGCCTGGTCCGCCAGGTAGCTTGGTGTGCAGATATTGCCCGGTAGATTGCCGAGATCCTTGGCGAGTTTCACGCCGGCGCTAATTGCCTGGCCCTGGCGAATCGAGTTTTCCCCCGGCACCAGTTCGCTGCGTTTGGCCACCATGAGTATTATGCGGCGCAGCGCAGGGGGTTTTTCACGCTTATTGCTCTTGAGCTGGTCAAAACGATAGAGCGCTTCTTCCGTGGCCTCCACCGCATGGCGCAATTTCCAGTTGATGTCCCTGCCCTTGATTTCCAATTCGGTCAGGAAGACCACAGCTTCGGTGGCGCCGGTGTTACTCAAGGCACGTGCGGTATATCCCAGAATGGAGCGATAGGATCCCTCGTCAATCTCCTTTTCCTTGCCGCAGCCGATGAGCAGCACCCGCTCGCACGGGATATTGGTCACGTGATGCAGCAATAGTGACTGACCGGGTTTGCCGGCCAGATCTCCCCGGCGAAGAATGGCCGTCAATGCGCCACCTGAGTTTTGGTCAAGCTGGCGCGCACTGGCAGTGAGTTTGCGGTCTTCGAAAACACCCACCACAACGCACGCGCTGCGCTGTTTTTCCGGGGTGCCGCTCTTAACGCTGAATTCCATGGCTGCTCCTGGCAGGTTTGGTCCGTAGGGCGCGCCGATTATGGTATATTTTGCGGCGTAAGCACATCCCTGGGGCGCATCTTAAATCAAGTGCTTAGGCGATGTCTGGCAGGAAGAATGATTGGGATTAGGGGTGGTTACGTGGAAAGCATCAACTGCAGCCATTTGCGACAGCCGTTCCGCCGTGCAACGGGCCAGGATGACATGTCATTGCGGATAGCCGTCCGCGGCGACATCGCGGGTCCATGCTGATCATCGACCGCGCCCTGCTGCGCGAAACCCTTCAATCCAGTTTGGCGGTTACGTTCATTTTTCTGCTGCTGTTTCTTGTCATCAGTGTAGTCAACGGCATTGCCAAGGCAGCGGTTGGCGATATACCGGCCGGGATGCTGTTCACGCTGCTCGGGCTTGAAACGGTAAAAGTCGTCGCGCTGATGTTGCCGCTTTCCGTGTTTGTCGGGATCCTGTTGGCGCTCGGTCGCTGGTACCGCGACAACGAAATGACGGTGCTGTCCGCCTGCGGTCTGGGCGTTGCCCATTTTATCCGCCCCGTGGCTCTGCTCGGCATCGGCTTTGCCCTGATTGCAACGCTCTTTTCCTTCTATCTGGCGCCTCTCGCTGCGCGTCTGACGATCAAGGCGCAAAGAGCGGATGCAAGCCACTACGATGTGAGCGGCATTACGCCAGGCATGTTTAACGAGGTGAAAGGCGGTGGCTTCTTTTACGTCGAGAAGGTCAACAAAGCCAAATCCACGCTGACCAACCTCTTTGTGAACAACGAACAGCTCGGCAAGCAGGGCGTGCTAGTAGCCAGAACTGGGCACTACTACACGGACAAGAGCAACGGCGACCAGTATCTGGTGCTCGAGAATGGCACCCGTTATGAAGGCTCGCCCGGTCAAGCTGACTACCGCATATTGCGGTTTCAAGCCTACACCGTGCGCATCGAACCGCAGGCTCCCAAGCCACTGACTTTTGCCGGCCATGTTGACGCAATGTCCCTGCACGAGCTCCTGAGTTCGCGAGATCCGCGCGTGGTATCCGAATTGCACTGGCGAATTGCCAAGCCGGTGTCGCTGTTTATCCTGGCGTTTCTGGCGATGGCGTTCGCCTACAGCAGTCCGCGGCGCAGCCGCTACGCCAGCATGTTCAGCGCGATCATTGTGTACTTCATCTACTCGAACCTGCTCGGAGTGGGCGACGCTATGATCAAGAGCAAGAGCGTTTCGGCCGCCGTCGGTCTGTGGTGGGTGCATGGACTTTTTGCTGTGCTTGCCGTCTACCTGCTGATGCGCCGCGCTGCCAACAAACCGCTGTTGCCGCGCATCCACGTGCTGCGGCGTTCGGCATGAAAATCCTCAATCGCCATATTGCGCGCAGCATTTTGACCAGCACCTTGCTGGTGCTATCGGTGCTGCTCGCGCTATTCATGTTTTTCAAATTCGCGGATGCACTGGGCGATTATGGAAAGGGGAATTTCAGGCTGCAGAGCATCTTTGTGTACGTGCTTTTGACGATGCCCAACCTCATCTATCAGCTGTTTCCCATGATTGCTCTTCTGGGTACGACCCTCGGGCTGTCGTCGCTCGCCGTGGATTCGGAACTCATTGCCATGCGCGCGGCCGGAGTGTCGATACTGCAGATCGTCGGGGCTGCGATGAAGATCGGCCTGCTATTCGCTATTGCCGCCCTGATTCTGGGGGAGGTCGTGGCACCGATAACCGAGAACATGGCCGAGCGCGGCCGATCTGAGGCGCTGCATCAGAGCGTAGAACAGCAGAAGGATTACGGCGTCTGGTTGCGCGACGGCCAGGCATTTATTCATATCGGCGAGGTGTTGCCGGATTTGAGCCTGCTCAAGGTTAATATCTACCAGTTTGGTGACAACAGCGATCAGTTGCGCATTCAGACTTACGCCGACAGTGGACGCTACGTGAAAGACCATTGGCAGCTCAGCAATGTGCGTCAGAGCTGGCTTGAGGCCGATGGCGTCAAGACGCGCCATATTGCTACCGAAGACTGGTCAACCACCATCGCGCCGGACACGTTAACGGTCTTTGCCGTGAAGCCTGAGGGGCTCTCTGCATGGCACCTGTACCGGTATATTGAACACTTGAAGCAAAACAAGCAGGACACGGGACAATACGATCTCGCATTGTGGAACAAACTGGTGTTTCCGCTGACGACCGCAGTCATGGTAATCCTGGCCATACCCTTTGTTTTTACCCAGCTGCGCAGCAGTGGTGTGGGGGCGCGGCTGATGCTGGGGTTGGGTCTCGGCCTGCTCTTTTATCTCGCCAATCGCGGCTTCGGCTATTTCGGCCTTCTGTACGGCCTGCCGCCCGGCATTGGCGCAGTACTGCCGACGGTGCTCTTTTTTGCCTTGGCCATCGTCATGTTACGGCGCGTGGGCTGATCTGCGGGTTGCACCTGCCATCAGTTTTCTTTGGGAAGCAGGATCAGGCGGGTGCCCGAGAGGCGGTCGTGCCACGCGCATCGATCCCGGTCGACGAGTATCCAGAGAAAACCGGCACCCAAAGCGGCCCAGGAGAGCAGGGCAGCAAAAAAACGTAGCAGTGCTTGCTGCCAGCCTACCGAACCGCCGCCAGCCCTTACCAGGCGCAGGCGCCAGGCGCGCATCCCCAGGGTTTGGCCACCGTGTACCCAGAACCCACAATAGAAAAGCGCAATTATGGAAAGCAGGTAGAACTGAAACAGGAAGCGAACGGGTGTTGTCGCCGGCGCGCCGTGCACTAGCAAGACGAATGGAATCGCGGCGAACAGCAAGATGGCCGTCAGAAGCAGCGTGTCGTAGCTGATGGCCGCCAGTCTGCGCCCCAGGCCTGGAGGCGGCAGGGCGCTTTCAGACCCACTCATGACTTCGATCTCGGCAAAGCTGGTGCGGCATACGTGATAACGCGGCCCGAGCGATTTTGCACAGATGAAAAAAATCTTTGTGCGACAGACATTAAGTAAAGACCTGCAATATTAGAGAAAATATATGTCACTGATTTTATTTGGATTTATGAACTGTTTAAAAAATGTTCAATCTAACTGAAATACATTATTCGCCGCTATGGGCGATCAAAATTGCAATGTTATACACAAATTTATCCACAGGAAATGTGTACAACCCGACATGTCCCAGCTCTCTGATTCGTGCGCTTCTGCCGTGCAACGAAGCTGTCCACACTCAGGTTGCAACGTCTCGTCAGCGAAGATGCAGTTCCGAACGGCGCAATTCGCCCGATCGCAGGCCGACTGAAGCGGCAGAGCGCTGTCTTGTTGCGCGTGCCAATGGTAAACCGTTTGTTCTCGTCGGTGGTAGGGCGTAGACTACGCGCTCGCAATGTTCAGCCAGCCCGGTTCTCCCATTACTGCTTGATGGATTTCAATTCTGGAAATGTCCCTTAACGGTCTATCGCTCAACCTTATCGAACTCGGCCATTTCGCCGCCTTTTTGGCATTCGCAGTGGCGCTGGTCCAGGGGCTAGCCCCGATGGCAGCGCGTCTGTGGCACCGGCCGGAACTCGCCCGCATCACAAGCAATGCCGCCGTTGCCGTGTTTGTGTTGACCAGCATAGGTGCTGCAACGCTCATTTACTCCTTCCTCACGGACAACTTTTCGGTTTTATACGTTGCCAGTCATTCCAACACGCATCTGCCTGTCTTTTACAAGATTGCAGCGTTGTGGGGCGGACATGAGGGCTCGCTTTACCTGTGGGTATGGGTGCTTACGCTGTTCACCATGATGGTGGCCTTCCACGGACAGAAACGTTATCCCGAGCGATTGCCGGTCATTCTCGCGATTCAGGGCTGGCTGGTGGTCGGCTTCTACGGCCTCATCTTGTTTCTTTCGAATCCGTTTCTGCGCCTGTTTCCCGTGCCAAGCCAGGGCAATGACCTCAATCCGTTGTTACAGGATCCGGGCATGGTCATGCATCCTCCCATGCTTTATCTTGGATACGTCGGCTTCTCCGTGCCGTTTGCTTTCGCTATGACGGCGCTGATCACGCGCTGGAAAAGCGAACTATGGATCGGCATCATCCGGCGTTGGGCACTTATAGCCTGGGGATTCCTTACTCTCGGTATTGTGCTCGGTGCGTGGTGGTCCTACTACGTGCTCGGCTGGGGCGGATATTGGGCCTGGGATCCGGTCGAAAATGCCTCGTTCATGCCCTGGCTGGTCGGCACGGCGCTGATCCATTCCATTACTGTGCAGGAACGGCGGCGCATGCTACATGCCTGGAATATCTTTCTGGCCATTACTACCTTTTCTCTGTCGCTGCTAGGCACGTTTCTTGTGCGCTCGGGTGTACTGTCCTCGGTTCACGCTTTCGCAGTTGACCCCGGACGCGGCTCCTACATCCTTGCCTTCATGACCATTGTGCTCGGGATATCGTTCAGCATTTTCCTGGCACGCGGTGGCTATCAGGAGGCCGAAGAGGCAGTGACTTCGCCGCTGTCGCGCGAATCGCTGTTCGTGTGGAACAACGTGATCTTCACCGTGGCAGCCGGATGCGTGCTGCTTGGGACGCTCTATCCGCTGGCGCTCGAGGCGCTAAACGGGGCG
>JAKBDW010000376.1:7631-8931 GCA_021834245.1 Pseudomonadota bacterium | reverse complement strand
CGGTGCATGCGACCATTTACTGGGAAGCACCTTACCTTCGGTTTCACTGACTAGCACCGCAGGGAAGGCCGTTGATCTCAGCGCATATGCGGGCACACTTGTTATTTATTTCTACCCCATGCTGGGGCGTCCCGATAGCCCGCCCCTCATCGGCTGGAATGACATACCCGGTGCCAGAGGATGCACACCGCAAACATGCGCCTTTCGCGATTTACACGCCGAGTTGAAGCAGCTTGGTGTCGAGGTGTTTGGTGTGAGCGCGCAACATTTGGAAGACCAACAAGAAGCCCATGCCAGGCTACACCTCCCCTTTGCGTTGCTCAATGATGGACAACTTGCTTTAGCTAAAGCGCTGAAGCTGCCAACATTTGAGTATCGGGGCACACGTCTGATAAAGCGGTTAACGATCATTGCAACGGGTGGTCTTATTCGGAAGGTTTTCTATCCCGTATTTCCGCCCAATAATAATGCGGGTGAGGTCATCGCATGGCTTACGGCACAACAGGCCTAACTCTGCATTCGAAAGGGACGCCGCGAAAACGCGGTGTCATCCCTCAATTTGAACGTTGGGCTCAAAACGCACATGCCTGAAGTCATCGGAATCGATCACATCTACGTTACAACCTCAAATCTGGAGAGGTCGGAGAAATTCTATGATGTGGTCATGAAGGTTCTTGGCTTCCGAAAGAATCAGTTTCAAATTGATGGCGAGAAACATATTCAATACTACAACCGACACTTCGGGTATGTGCTGCGGCCCGCTCGGTCCAAAGACCCACATAACCCCTATGCTCCCGGGCTCCATCATTTCTGCTTGAGAGTTGAGGGCGAAAAAGAAGTGAAAGAAGCGGCGCGAAGACTGAAAGAACAAAACATTTCAGTGAGCGAACCCAAGCGGTATCCTGAGTATGCACCGGACTATTTCGCAGTGTTCTTCTCAGACCCCGATGGGGTGCGGCTGGAAATTACAAACTATCGCCAGGAGCGCCGGCAGCGGCATGACAACTGGGAAAAAATTGAGCCCTAACAAGCACGTCGAGTCGGGCTTGCCACCTCGGCGCTCCGCGCCGCCTCCGCTCGCCGCTCACGCGCAGCGTTGGGCATCACAAAACGCGGAGCACCATGATTGACAAGTCCTTTGCAGAATACTTCGCGGCTGAATGGATCGCAGCCTGGAACAGTCGCAACCTCGACCGTGTTCTGGCGCACTACACCGATGATTTTGAGTTTTCCTCGCCGTTCATCGTCAAGGTCGTGGGAGAGCCGTCTAACATCCTGTGCGGCAAACAAGCCGTTGGTG
>JAKBDW010000376.1:0-7621 GCA_021834245.1 Pseudomonadota bacterium | reverse complement strand
TTATTGGGCAACTGCGCTGGAGCCGATGTGCCTGGCGAGGCGTTGGAGACGGGTACACACCACGTGTTGGTGCCGCCCAACTACAGTTATGCCGCATTGTTTAGGGTCCAGCGAATTCTTTCAATTATCTCTTCTGCATCCTGCGATAGAAGCAGACCCTTGTACTTGGCTCGCGCCCAGTCGAGTAGCACTGGGCCATGAATGAGTTCGCGTTGTTCCGGTTTTTCCATGAGGTACGTCTCTGTAATTTCCTTTGTTCTTGGAAAGACATGAAAATGCAATTGGTTATGTTGTTCGCCAAACTGCGCGCAATATATCCTTAAAGGATTGATGACTTCTTTTACGGCAGACACAACATGAACAAGGGTAGGCCCTAAAAGGGCTGCCGCCTCCTTACCGAGGCCGCCCAGATCTGACGTTTCGTGCACGGAACTAACAATGAGGTAACCGGGTAGCGCACAATCTCTGCATTGCTCGGCTACAAAGTGGGAGTTTTTGAAAAGCGTATAGCTCACGGCTTCCATACCTTCATCCTTGCGGCATAACGCCCCGCTTCAGCGGTGACCCTGCCGTAAGGGCGAAGCCTCAGAGGCAGGGACGTCGGCTGGAAGCGATGGTTGGGCGGCTAACGATCTTACTTCCCCACGGGGGACAACGTATGGGCATCGCGAGCCAAGAGCCAGCGGCCGTCGGCTTGTTGCGGTACACCGTAATACGGTGCCCGGCAAGCTGCGTCGCTTCCCCGCTGGTGCGCCGGATCACGGACAACGTATCCCGGCTCCGCGTGTAGGCCACTTCGCCGCCGACCACGACCTCCTCCAACTCGCTGATGCAACGAATCTGAACCTGTTGGTGGGCGGCCGCGAAGTTGGTGGAGAACCCATGCCTGTCGAACGGCGCTTGCCCCGGATTGAAAAACACGACATCGTCCGCCAGCAAGGTGAGCAAGCAGACAAGATCGCCGGCGTTGACGGGCGCGATCCAGGTGGAATGCACCTCGCGGATTTCTTGCTCATCAGGTCCCATCTGCAACCAACCTTCGTCGCTAACGCCATGATTAAGCGGCAGTCAGAGTGCCAGAGTTCGCCTCTTCGTAAAGCAGTATGCAATCGGTCGCCAAGCCGCCCATGGCCGACGGAAATAAGTCGGGCGACGAAGGCGCGCCGCTTTTTCTGTCCGAGTTATAGGGCATGTTAGATCGAGTAACCTTACTGAAGGTGGTAGAAATCGCTTAGCGTACGCACAAACGCTGGGTAGTTGTGCTTCCATGCGATATGACCTGCATGCTGAATTTCGACGAAAGTGGCTTTCAGAAATCGCCTCTTAACATCGTTTTTGCTTTCACCGTAAATGTCATTCTCGCCGTATGTAACCATTATGGGGAATCGGTAATCGATTGAATCCTTGAGTTGCGGGTATGCCACAATGTGACGGCGAGTCTTGTTAATTGGTAGGGCCTGCAGGTTTTCGACCATTGCATCCGTTGCCGCGAACGATGGGTCATATTCCTTGTTGTAATTTTCCAGCACCTGCTTGAACAAGGATTGATAGGCTTTGTCTGAGCCAAGTAGACCAAGCAATGATTTCACGCCCATCATTAACCAACCCCACAAACCAGAGTGTTCCCTGTTAAACGACATGACTTCGTTTTCTGTTTGCCTCCAGATCTCTCCCGTTCCGGAACTGGGGCTACTCAGAAACATGCTCAAGATTCGTTGTGGGTTCTTCTCGGTGTAGATTTGCGCATACAAGCCGCCCCATGAATGGCCAAACAGGTGGAACTTGTTCAGTCCGAAATATCGCGCAATGGTCTCTATGTCTTGCATGTATTCGTTGATAGAGTAAGTGGCTTCAGCAGCCGCGGGCGAACGACCCGTTCCCCGCTGATCAAAAGCGATAACCTGATATTGACGTGACAGTGGCTCCGCGATCGGAGAGAAGTCCATTGGGACTCCAGGCCCGCCGTGCAACAGAATTACAGTTTCTGCGTTCTGTTTCGGATATACGACTGTAAAGAGCTTGGCGGACGTTCTGTCAATTAACATGGTTCTTGTTTCTGCCCCATACGATCTCGATGATGCAAGCACATTGATCGACGCAATGGTCGTTTGAATTGACATAATTGCCTCCATTGCTGGCCTGTCCTTGATCGACCTAACGCTGAGCTAAATGGCGCAAATGGAGCACAGCGAAATTTGCGTCCATTTTGAGCGCTGTGTGATGTGTTTCTAATTAAACCGGAATTGCGTTTGATGATATGTCATAGGAATCAAATACCCTTTCCATTAAACCATATTTCCTAGCTTGCGCTCTCCAAGGCTCGATATGAGGCGCTTTTAGGTGTTTATCGAGGCTTTCTCTATCCGGCCAAAGTTCTGAAAAACGAATTAGACCTTTGTCGAAAGGGTCTTCTGCGACTTCATATAAAACACACCCATCGTTTTCTTGCGTGGCTTTCACGAAGGTTCTCAGGTGAGGCAGCAATTCTGCAATATTCTCAGGAGGAAACCTCAATATTCCAAATACAGCGATTTTCGCTTCCATTCTTCCCCCTTTATTTCGAGTTCACATAACTATTAAGCTGTGCCGCACCGGCCACGAAAGTGGCCGGAAACATGACACGTTGTTTCCGGCGTCGGCACCAGCGAATAGTTCAGCGGCGCCACGCCAGTGAAGTCCAGTAAGACGCAGAAAATCGGGGAGCAATGTGTTGACTCATGGAAGCGAAGCTTACGTTCGCTGTCGCCGTCAACTCGTTGACGCGCCGCGCAACGAAGCTTCGCTTGATACCATGACTTTAATTTTTGGTCCACGTTTTCTATCGCGTTATGAAATCAGTTTGTCGAGCGCCTGCTGAACTACAGTTCGGTGGCAAACATGCCATATAATCCGGGGCCAGCGCCATATAAACCGGCGGAGTTTCCCTAACCATCTGATTCGCAAGGAGGCGATGATGGACAACAAGGCATCTTCTCCCACCCTGGAGCACTGAGGCCGCCTGCGCTCCTCCAGCTCATCCGCGACAAGCTTCCGCTTAGGGGTCCCGGCGATCCTGGGCATCGAGATCGTCGTCAACACAGATCGCGTGCGCGACGTCCCCTTCGTTCTCGCAGAACTGCACGTCGAACCCCATCGGTCGCACGCACAGTGCGCACGGCTGCGCGGCCACGGTGCGCTGCCACTGACAGCTTCGATGGCGGCAGGGCGCAAGGCAGGGGCCATAGCCCTGCCCTGGGGAGGGGATGTAAGTCGCTGAAGCTTCATCGAAGCCCTCAGCGGTGTCTGTGTGACTATCCTGTCGATTCATGGCCGAATTCCTCCGGCGGTGAGTCCGTCATGACTTGGTTCGTTGCTGCTCGGGGCGAAGAAGCTCGCCGCGCAAAACGCGGCAATCTTTCGGGGCGCGGACGGCCAGGCGCGCACGACCAGAGCGTGCCTCAAGAACCGTAATTTCAATGTCATCCCCCGCCAAAAACGACTCGCCATCGCGCCGCGTGAGAACGAGACCGCCGAGTTCCTTGTCCTGGCGAACTTCCATGTTGATCTCCTTAGGTAAGAAAAACAGGGCTGGCGAAAGTCCGTCAGCCCGCAAGAGCCCGGCCTCGGGGTGTCATGGAAGAGGAGGACCGGGCCATGGGTGGTACTCTGTCGTTACGATTTCGGGGCGCATGAGACACCGCGCAACATGTCGGTGCCGGAACAGTAATACGCCTTGCCGTGACAGGAAGCGGTCCATGCAGCGGAGTTCATCCCGCGATGGACATCCGAAATCGCGACCGTGTCCGCCGCGCAGCCGACGCGCCCGGAGGACACCTGCTGTAGTTGCCCCATCGTCGAGGCACATCCCGTACCGAAAATCCCGATGACGCCTAACAGCGGCCACAGTCCCTTATGGATCGACATTCTTGATTTCTCCTTTTTTGGTGAAAGGTCAGTTTGAAAAGGTGACGCTGACACTCGAAGAGGCCGTATTGCCGAGGTTGTCAGTCGTTTGGAGCGTCAGTGTGTGCGCCCCATTCGGGAATATCGTCGTGTTCACAAACCAGTTGGGGTTATACCTGTCAGAGAACCCCTCATAAACCACACCATCGACCAATAAAACGGTCTCGCCTGGCAGTGTCGCATCCGCCGGCACGCCAACAATGTCTTGGACAATGCCCGTGACTCCAGCGGAACCACTTAACGTAGCCCCGGCCAGTGGAGCGCGCAGGATAACGACGGGATCATTCTCATCAAGCGGCGTGATGGGAGAACTGTCGAATAATACAGAGCTCCCGTTATAGGCCACGAGGGGCGTCAGAAATGGGACGATGAGATGCGTGCCGCTGACCGTATCGCCAGCACCCGACTCAAAGTAGCCGCGCAGCTGAGTGACCGCGTATTTCGCTAATCCGTGACGGTACACAGCGGTCGTGAGTGGTACACCAGCGATCGAAAGCGAGGTTGAAGCACCGCTCGAATCACGCCCCATGCCATTGAGTACGCCATCTTCGGCAAGATCGCTACGCATGTCGTCTGCGAAATTGAGTGTCGTCATCGGCGCGCTGCCGAATGGTGTGGCAGAACGCGCGCCGGACGCGTCGTACGCCACGTTGTAGAGCCAGCTTGGGATCGCAGCGATGAGGCCACCGTAGATCGCGGCGGCGCTCTCTGTTTCCACCGGCTGCGGCATCGCAGGCAAGGTGGTCACGGGATCAAAGCCCAGCAGCTGGTTGAAGGCGGTCTCGGCATCAGCCAGGGCGGTCGAGACGGCCACGCCGTGGCGGATCTCATACTGAACAAGACCCAGCTCGGCATGCGTGTAGGGTGTCACCGCGACGGTGGAAATACCGCCTATGGCGACGGCGTCAAGCGCTGGCAATGGAGCAAAGCCACATACTGATGCGACGGCCATTCCTCCCGGCATGCCCCCTCCCGCCCAGAAATACGCATTTTCGTCATAGCACTCATCCGTTGTTTCAACCAGGATCGCAGCAGGTGCGTTGGACGTCGTGTAGTTGAGTGAGAAGTGGCCGCTGCCGTCCGCGGCAATAGACCCACTCGCGAGTAACGCACCCTTAGAGCCAGAGGAGAAGTCATAAACGGCCACGTTGCCGCTGGTGGCCGTTGACCCCACCACCACCGTGCCGCTCACGGTGGTGGTCGTCGGGGTTGGCGGCGGCGTGGTGCTGCTCCCACATCCTGTGAGGGCCAGTGCCACCAAAACCATGCCGAGCCCACGCACCATGGTCAGTTAACGGTGCAGGTGAACTGGCACCCGACAAAGGGTGTTCTCGCGCAGGAGGTCGTAGTGACGTTGAGCGTATGCGAATACGTGATGCTGTTCCCCGCGGCATCACGCACGGTCAGTGCGATCGGGGTAGATACGGTAGCGTTGCTCCCGACGTCCACGGGCGACAGCATCAGGCTAAACGCATTATTCACCAAACCCGCGGCAGTGGACTCGCCGGTCGGAACGATGGGATCCGCCGTCCACGAGGCCGTGACACTGCCCGCGGGACCGCTGCCGCTGTCGGACACCACCCCCGTCAACGCACACTGTCCGTAGGTCGCGATAGGCGCGGGTCCGGTGGTCGTCCCGATGAAACTCGCGCTGCCCAACGTCAACGACGGCGGCGTATTGTCCACCCGGAAGCTTACCGTCGCGCTGCCTGTCAGGCCGGCGACGTTAGTGGCCGAGACAACAACGGTGTGCGGCCCATCGGCAAGCGTTGTCGTGTCGAGAGGCCAGGATGGCGAGCTAAGAGTAGTGGTCATGGTCTGGGGCGCTCCACCATCGACGCTGAGGCTATCTGAGGTGAGGCCACTATAGTCCTGCACGGCCGCCGAAACGGTCTGAGTGGCGCGCAGCCACCCCGCTGACGCGGAAGGCGATATGATCGTAATCGACGGGATCGTGATGGCTAGCGGCGCAACGCCATCAAACATCTTATCGGTGTTCGCCGCGTAGGCTTCGGCCCAAGTGAGAAAACTGGGACTATTGCCTGGTGTTAACCCTGTCTTGTTGCTGGTGGAATCTGCCGGATTCGAGCCCGCCGCGAACTCAAGCACGGACACACCAATACCTTGTCGGTAGACCGTGGGACTCAACGCCGTCGTGCCGAACGACAGCCCAATCTTCACGCCGTTCGGGTCGAGGCCTTCACCGTCGAGCAATCCTTCGGCTGCCACGTCATCGTGCATGATCTGGTCGAATTTGATCGACGTATAAGGTTGCTGGAGAGGGGTCGGGACGCCACTCGGGGTATGGTCCAAAACCCACTGCGAAATCCCCGCCGCGAGAAATCCGTACTCGAGTCCTGGCGTCGGGTTGGCACTGGCGTTATTGATATCCGTAACCTCAAGGGGAGTGGTGTGAATAATATCCAAGCCGGCGAGTTGCGAAACGCGTTGGTTGGCGTCGTCGACGGCGCTGGCAACCGGGACACCTGTCTTGATCTCATATTCGGCGAGTCCGGCGGCAAGGTGCGTAAAAGCAGTCAGCGACACTGTCACAGCCGCACCGGTGGTGTAGTTGATGAGGGCCGTAAGGTGGTCAGTGGGGTCGAGCGTTACTGTATTGGTGGTCCCCGCCGGCGCTGATTCCTCCGTGTAGTATCCGCCGGTAATCTCCAGCAGAATGGGCCGCGATTCCACTTGCAGCGACAGTGAATAGGCGCCGGTGGCGCTGTCGGTCGTGGCTTGTCCCAGGACTGCACCCTGTGTCCCACTCGAAAAATCATACGCCGTGACCGTCCCGTTCAGAATCAACCCATCCAGCACGGTGCCGCTCGCCGATCCGCTCGGCACGGCGGAGGGCAGCGAGTTACCGCTGCTGCACGCGCTTAAGATGACGATCAGTCCCGCGACCATCAGGAATCGGTGAATACGCATCCCTTCTTCTCCTCGACGTTATGTTTTAGTAAACGAAGTACAACCCCAGCCGCAGCACGTTCGCACCACTATTGAGCGGCTGTTCAAATTGCAGATGGGCACCCATCGACCAGTCGCGGTTGATGCGCCACTCCGTGCTTGTGTTCAGCACGACCGACAGGCTATTCACGTCGCGATCCGGGTACTGCGTCGCAAGGTGCCCGAGAGGAGTGACGGTGTAGCGCGTCGTGTACTTTTCCAGCGCGTAACCCAGTCCGATACCGCCCCACGGTTTCCAGGCGCGAGAGAGACGAAAGAGGATCTGATAGGAAATATCGCCGCCGACCCGGGTGACGTTTTCCCCGATCTCGGCGGGCGAGGCGGACACCGAGAACTTGTCGTACTGGGCGTGGACGAGGACTCGCGCGTCCCGGCCCGCCGTGGCAATCAGGAGGCCGGAGAGTGGCGTGAAGGCGCTGCCGTTCGCGGTGGGTCCATCCGGATCATGGAGATAGAAACCGGAGACGTTCGGCGAGATACCGAAGCGCATGGCGTCATCGGCACTCGCCACGGCACTGACACTGCAAGCGGTGAGCAGGAGAATGAAAGAGAATATCGAGCGGAGCATGATCTCGTCCTTGAGCGTTGTTTTTTGGAGACCCCTATCCTTGGGGCAACCGCCTATCAGAAGTCGGCATCAACCCGGATCTCGAGACTCTGCGGTGAGACGTAGATCACCGAGGTCGTCGCATTATAATTGACCGCCGGA
>JAKBDW010000290.1:0-8961 GCA_021834245.1 Pseudomonadota bacterium | reverse complement strand
GCATCGCACCGTCATCGGCGATAATGCATCAATCGGGTCCGATTGCACACTCGTGGCACCGGTAAGCGTAGGTGCCGGCGCGACAGTGGGCGCAAATACCACAATCACTCAGGATGTACCGCCCGGCGTACTAGCGGTCGGACGCGTGCGGCAAAAGATCATCGAGGGCTGGAAGCGGCCGGTCAAGAAGACGTAACGATCATGGTATGTCATAGCGGTTTCGCCCGGCGAAGCCGCGCAATTTCACAGGCCTGCCCAGCGTTTCACAGGAACGAACAGGCTGCGGCAGGAGGGGAGGTTCAGTCATGTGCGGCATAGTCGGTGCGCTTGCAGAGCGCAATATCGTTCCGGTCCTGATCGAGGGCCTCAAGCGCCTTGAATATCGTGGTTACGATTCCGCAGGTATCGCCATTCTCGACGGCACCCTGAAGCGCGTGCGGCGCGTTGGGCGTGTGGCGCAGATGGAAAACGAGGCGAAAGCGCAGAATCTTAGCGGATTCGCGGGTATTGGCCATACACGTTGGGCGACGCATGGCGGAGTCACGGAATTCAATGCGCATCCCATCATATCCAACGACGAGCTGGCCGTGGTTCACAATGGCATCATCGAGAACCACGAGGAGATACGCGAGCGCCTGCAAAAACTTGGCTACATGTTTGAATCCCAGACTGATACCGAAGTCATCGCACACCTGATTCACCATTACTACGCGCGCTCCCTCGATCTCCTTAGTGCCATGCGCGCTGCGGTCGCCGAACTGCGCGGCGCCTACGCCATCGGTGTGATCGCGCGCAAGTCCCCGGACACGGTGTGCTGCGCGCGCATGGGTTGCCCGTTGCTCATCGGTCTTGGCGAGGGCGCGAATTATTTCGCGTCCGATGTTTCGGCGCTGCTCTCCGTTACGCGCCGCATCATCTATCTCGACGAAGGCGACATCGCCGCCGTGACGCGCGATCGTGTCACCATCTTCGATCGCGAAGGTCATGAAGTTACACGCGAGATCCGCGTGTCCGAGGCGTCGGCCAATGCAGTGGAGCTCGGCCCGTACAGCCATTACATGCAAAAAGAAATTCACGAGCAGCCGCGCGCACTATCCGATACGCTCGAAGCCGTCATCAACGAGGGCGTTCATCCGGGCCTTCTCGGCACGGACGCGGAAGCTGTCCTGAGTAGCGTCGACAGCGTACTCATTTTGGCGGCGGGAACCAGCTATTACGCCAGCTTGGTAGGGCGCCAGTGGCTGGAGTCAATTGCCCGTATCCCGGCAGCCACCGAACTCGGCCACGAATATCGTTATCGAGACTCGATTCCCAACAAAAAGCAACTTATCGTTACGATCTCGCAGTCGGGGGAAACGCTCGATACTATGGAAGCCTTGAAGCGCGCCAAGGAACTCGGGCACGACAAGACACTTTCCATTTGCAACGTGGCCGAAAGCGCCATTCCGCGCGCTTCCAAGCTCGTGTTCTACACCCGTGCCGGCGCTGAAATTGGAGTCGCTTCGACGAAGGCTTTTACCACACAGCTCGCGGCACTTTTCATCCTCACCCTTGTGCTCTCGAAACTCCGTGGACACCTCACGCCGGAACTGGAGCACCAGTATGTGGAAGCCATGCGTTATCTGCCTGGCAGTGTGCAACACGCGCTAAATCTCGAGCCGCAGATCAAGCTTTGGGCAGAGCGCTTCGCAAACAAACACCATGCGCTCTTTTTAGGCCGCGGCCTGCACTACCCTATCGCTCTCGAAGGCGCGCTGAAACTCAAAGAGATTTCCTATATCCACGCCGAGGCCTATCCGGCCGGCGAACTCAAGCATGGACCACTGGCGCTAGTTGATCGGGAGATGCCGGTTGTCGTTATTGCCCCGAACGACAGTCTGCTCGAGAAAGTGAAATCCAACATGCAGGAAGTGCGCGCCCGCGGCGGCGAGCTCTATGTGTTCGCGGATCTCGACAGCCATTTCGGGGAAGCAGAAGGTGTACATGTGATTCGCACGCCACGACACATGGGCGTGCTTTCTCCCATCGTGCACGCGGTTCCAGTACAGCTCCTTGCCTACCACGCCGCACTCCAAAAAGGAACGGATGTCGACAAGCCACGTAATCTCGCAAAATCGGTTACGGTTGAATAACAACGGTTTTTTTGAATTTTGTTGAAAACAAACAATAAAGTCTGTCGATAAACAATTAAGTCTGTCGAACTAATTTTCAGAAAAACAATCGGTTAGAGGCGATGAACAAACCGCGAAACGGCGGAAATCGTAGCGTCGGCAACTTATTGTTTTACTGCCATTTTTCGGCGGGTCACTTATAAGCGTGAATGAGGAAAGTCTGTCGAACTATTGTCTTTTCTATCAATAAGCTACAGCAATTGTACTCCCCTTGACCACCCCCTCCCACTATTGGGTCAGCTTTTTCTGCCTCGAACTTCGCAGATGCGCGTTGTACCTTGTTTGCTGTCGATCATAGCCGCCACGGGACCGCCCCAAGATAAGTATTGTGCAGAGACCGTCTTTCGGCCAAAGCGGACCCTCAAGGCGCAGTCTTGGGTCGACTGCTGCCGACCCAAAGCGGTCACCAACTCCTGCATTCAGGCTGTAGTTGCTAGGTAGCGGCCTTTGGCAAAAAATGGTGTTCAAATGTCTTAGACAACGATGCATCGTTCACAGCTTCGACTACCTTGCGTAGTGCATCTCCCTCCACCACTTTGAGCTTAAATTTCTTGGCGTTGGCCTGCTGCGTCATCTTGACCCGTTTGCGCGCTTCGGTGGACAACTTGCCGCTAGTCCATAGTTCAAACTGCGGTAGCGGGCTTGCCCAGCCAAGGTTATCAAGGTGATGGCGCACACGCGTGATGCGTGTAGTCAACCACCGACCCACTTCCCCGTCGTCGACTGTGGCGCCCGGGGCAATCCCCTTGCATTCGATCATCTGCGCCTTGATACCGTCCTTTAGGTAATACACATCCACTTCGGCAGCACCGTCTTTGCCCTTACAAATCTTGTTTAATGTAACCTGCCCCGCAGCCGTTTTGCGCACGACTTCCGCCACCAGTAATTCGAAAAAGGCACCCCGCATATTACCGACCGCACCTTCCAGCTTGCCGAGCCTGGAGAAAAGTTGGTCAAACTTCGCGGGATCGATGACGCCCTTTGCTGTGTAATTGAGCGTCTGGATCAGTTCACGGAAGCTATTGGCAACATCCTCGCCAAAAAGCGACTCGGGAGTGGCTGGCACGATGCCGGCCGAGCGTAAGGCGCTGAACGCGCAGTTGTCGTAGCTATGGGTCACTAGGATAAACATCGTGCGGCCAATGTTCTTCAGCGCATTTAGGGACCGCACTTTATGCAGGAACGGTTCCACATGCCTGAGCTCTGCGTTCTCGATCAACAGCACATCGCACACAACAAAGCCCGGCTTAGGTTTCTCTTTTTTCAGCCAAGTCAATACGGATGTGAGGTAGCTGGGTGCCGTCAAGTCCCAGGCAAACGTGCCTACGCGGGGTAACTTCGGTTCCCGCGTCCGGACGGTGTGGTAACTCACCATGGCCAATCGTCGTAACCATTCCCGAACGCTGTCGAGCAGAACGTTCTCCGCAATAAGGCGGGACTGGGTGCCAGTGACGAGCTTGTCCATGCTTTGATGCTCAGACGTCTCTTTGGTCATCACACATGGTCCCAGCCCGGGCACTTCTTGCTCGACCAAGACATTTGCGGCGACCATACGATCCAGCACTGCACGTGCGGAGAGTTGTTTCTTCTGAGCAATTGGTGCGCCGCAAGCGCCTAGGAAATGATCGAGCGGCACGATGCGTCGCGCTTCGACGGCGCCCAAAGCCCGCGCATAGGGACCATTGGTCGCGAAGATTGCGGCGCAAAGACTTTTCCAGTAGCGTTGAGACTCATAGTCGTCTTGGTGATATAGAAATCGCGCCTTGCGGGCGAACGGCAATTGCGCAAGCCGCTTGATCTGGGGCGCGCTTCGGCTAACACGCTGACGCGCCGCGGCCGGCGATAATCCCTTGTGTTCCACTAAATACTGCGTCAGGTCCGTGCTTAGGCAAGGACCGAGGGTCTTGAGGATATCGGCCAACATGTACAGGACTCCGATGTCACAGAGCGCTATTTATAACATCTAACAACTATAGGCAACCTCTAATTTTTTTAAAATTCACATAACGTGTTATATATCATGTGGTTACATATGCCAAGGAATCTAACACGAAGGGTTTGTGTCACAGTGCGTGGATCATCAGGATTTCGGACGCCAGTTGCAAAGACGACTGACCCGCCCAAACTAGCCACTGCGACTCAATCAGCAGACTGTAGCCCCCAAGCGATTGCATATCGGGCTGAAGTGATGATCGGTACGTCCGCTCTTGGCCGGTAGCGGTCGATATAGACTTACACGTTATCGGTCCGCTTTGGCCGATCAGTGTGCATTGGCCTTCTGACCGTAATCAAATATGACCCAGCCGTTTGTCTGAGGGCATCGCCGGTAAACGAAGGTCAGACTTGGGTCCTACCCAAGTGGTTCGTGCAATCGCCGCGGTCCCGATTAATGATTGCAAGACTGCCTGCCGTGGCCGCGATTGGCTACGGACGACGCCTGTAAAGTTCCTGACAACAGCGATGATAATTCTCAGTCTCGGGCTGGAGGCGTTACGCGGCCTTTTTGACCTTCACATCGACCTGCTGGCCAACCCGTGCGAGCATGTTGACCAGGGCATCAAGACTGAATTTCTCGATACGGCCCCGCAACAAGTCATTGAGGCGCGGCTGAGTGATGCCGAGCTGCTTGGCCGCCCTGGACTGGGTTTCTCCGCGCCTGTCGACATAGCGCTGCACTGCGATCATGAGCTCTGCCCGCACCCGCATGCTGGCGGCAGTTTCGGGGGTATCCTCGATGGCATCCCACACGCTCGCAAAGGTTCGCTTCTTCATCGTTCGTTCCTCAATGACCTAAACCGCATCCGCGCCACTTCCAAGTCGCCCTTTGCCGTCCGTTGAGTCTTTTTCTGGAATGCATGCAGCACATAAAGTGCCTCGGGGAAACTGGCGACATACAGCACCCGAAATGCCCCGGCCTCGTCTCGCACCCGGATCTCCTTGACACCTGGGCCCACGGTCTTTAGCGGTTTCCAGTTTTCCGGCAGCAAACCCCGCTGGACGCGATCCAGTTGGAATCCGACCTCCCGTCGGACAGTCAGGGGGAAAACGCGGGTTGCATCCAGCGAATCGCCCAGAAACGTTACCGGTTTCATCCATATATTATATCCATATTGATATTAATGGCAAATCCTGTCCCCGGCATCATCGTTTGCGACCCCCTGGGAGTTGGCTGCTCCTGCAGCCCGCAAGCAGATACTCGGTCCGAGCCAGCGTGTGTGGCGATTCTTGGTCACGAGCGTTGCCCTGTTCCGCCTGTTAGTCGCTGCAGCCACCTCTTTGTCACACTGTCAGGTCCCGATCAATCACCAAGGAGTGTGTCATGGAAACCTTCCAGAAACGCGTTTCGTGGAATAAAGGCAGGCTCATTGGCCAGAAACCTCCGCTCAAACCCAAAGACATCTGGGCCATCCGGATACATCTCCAGGGCAAACACGCGGTCCGGGACCTGGCCCTGTTCAACCTCGCCATCGACAGCAAACTGCGTGGTTGCGATCTCGTCAACCTCAAGGTGCACGACGTGGTGCACGGAAATCAGATTCTCCCGCGGGCCAGCGTCATTCAACGGAAAACACAACGCCCGGTCCAGTTCGAACTTACGGAGCCCACCCGGACGGCAGTGGCCGCGTGGATCGAAAAGGCTCTTCTCGGAAGCGAACAGTATCTCTTCCCGAGCCGCATCAAGGGCTCTCCGCATGTGTCAACCCGACAGTACGCCCGCATCGTGCATCGCTGGGTAACGGCAGTGGGGCTCAATTCCTCGGCCTACGGAACCCACTCGATGCGGCGCACGAAGGCGACGCTGATTTATAAGAAGACGAAAAACCTGAGAGCCGTTCAGCTTCTGCTGGGTCACACGAAGCTGGAAAGTACGGTCCGCTACTTGGGTATCGAGGTTGATGATGCCCTGGAGATTTCCGAGCAGACGGAAATCTAGCAAGCCACGTAGCAGCCACACGGGTCTACCGTGTGGCTGCTACGCTCTGGAAACCAGTTAGATGTCTTGCGAGCACAATTCGGCCATTCCAGTCGTTCAGCGGCGTTGACATGTCAGTCAGCAATACTCCAGTTACCCGCCGTTTGTCCGACGCATGCTACATATCACTACTGCCTCGGACACGAAGGTGTAATCGAGACTCGTTGCTGATTTCCATTCGGCTCTGCCTGAAAGGCCGAGAATCACGTGAAGCGCCGCAAATCGAGCGTATAGTTGCCGTCCTTGTCAAAGTAGGGCGAGGCCGCTAGCCCAGCTGCGTTTGCAAGATGAGTGAGGATCGGCTTTAGCGCTCGGGCAGTCGCACCGGCGTCAGGGGGGGCAGACTCGAGAATGGCGTGCCCAAAGGGAAGCCAATCTCGGTTAAGCCGACCGCACGGGATGTGTTCGGCAAAAGCGGTCCCCTTAAAATGTTGCAAGAGACGGACCCCATCCATGTCGATGAGGCTAACCAAGACTGCAAAGGGCGGCGCGGCGCCGAAGCGACTTACGGCCTGGACGTAATCCGTTACACACCGAATGACGAGAGCCTCAAGGTACGGCAGTTCCACCCACCGTGTACCGTGGCCTGCGACGAGTGAAGACCTCACCGCTTCGATTGTGCCTGTCCTAGAGATTTTGACGTAGGCCCGCTGCGGCTCACCGCGGCCCAGCGTGTTCGATCCGACCAGCACGCCGTCATAGTCGATCTGACTGTCTCTCGCTGTTCCTTTGATTAGCGGGAAAAACTCGTAGTGACGTGCCAGTTCGTCAAACGCCGCCACGACCGCACCCTCCACACTGGCATAGGGCAGGATGTGAACGACGAGCATGCCGCCGTCATGGACGGTGGTCGGCCCCTCTCCTGTAGCGATGCGTTCCGTCTGCTTGGCGTGAAACGCCGTGGCGAACTCGCTCAGCCGGCGGAGATCTGCGGGTAGTGCTGTGGGAGCGACAGGGGCTGCCGGTGGCACAAGCGCCCTCAGATTTTGCCGCGTATCGCGCCGAATTGCTCGCAATAGCTCGTTTACGACGTGATCGAGGCCTTTGTCGGTTGTGACGGCCAATCGTCCCGCCAGTATCGGCGATTGCGCGCGAACAGCTGCCTCATCGACTCGATGCCAGACCGGCAAAATGATCTTGACGTCAGCCGCCTCACGAGCGACGAGACCATCTAGTTCGGCCTGCGGCCAACGCTTTTGTAAAAAATCTGGACTGATGATGACGATGCCGAAACGCGACCCAGCGAGCCCACGCTCAATGGATTGGCGTAAGCTATCGCCAACGGTCAATTCGAAGCTATCAAGCCAGACTCGGAGTCCCGCTGCCTGCATCTGCTCCGCGAGCGGTAAGGCCACATCCGCCTTATCTTCGCTGGCATGGCTAATGAAAACGTCCCACTCCACGGCAACTTTTTCTTCTACCCGCGCCGCGCTGCTCTCGTCTTGCTGTCTTTCGCTGGTCAGCAGCACCTCGTGCCCCTTCGCATTGATTCGGGCAGCGAAGGGCAGGCGAAATGTGTCAAGCCAACCCTTTTCAGCAAGGTAGCTAAAGGCACGCTCGGCATCCCGCTGTCCGAGGCCAAGCTCGGCCGCGAGATCATGGACAAAGACCGGCTCGACCGAGCACTGACCGTGCTGCCTGAATGCCCTTAATAGCGTGAGGGCGAGCGCGTCGATGGTGGCTGGGGGTAAAGAGGACATCGGGCATCATCCTTATGGCGCTAGGACCGCATCTTTTCCGCCTTGAAGCGCACGGGGGCGTCGATGTATGCGCGACTCTGCAGCGTCATGGTCTCAAGCGCCTCACCAGCTTGCGTGCTTCCAACGACGAACCGCTCTATCGGGTCGGGTAGCGAAATGCGCATGCTCTGATCGAAGTCTCCTTTACGCTAATTCTATGCCATAAACGACACCAATCCGCAAAATATCCCTTCGTCGGCTCTTGAGGACGGCAAGTCACACGTCACAAACCTAAGGATTTCTCTCTACCATTCCCGTAATTTCGACCACCAACCGGGGGCAGAATTTTGGGGCCAAATTCGATGTTGCTGAAGAATTCAATGCGCTCGCCACGCGGTCACTGCCGAATGTGAAGGCGGCTGCGGGTCGCAATCAGCAAGTTGTAGCGGCCAAGCTTTATGGTCGGGCCGCCGGTTGGCGTCGGAATTCAGCTGCATTGAAATCCCTTAATATCCTGTTGCTGGGAGCCAGAAATTCGCCTGGGTAGGCTACGGTAATACTTGAGCATTTCGGTCAGGGCGCTAGTTCTGTGGGATACCGGGACAGAACTGTGGTCGCCGCGGGGAACTTTTAGAATAATATTTCGATGTCGGGGGAACGAGTCGGGTCAGGATCAAGTGCGATCTAAGCCTGCCGCAACTCAACTTGGGGAGTAGTGCTTGGTGAACAAGACCATTGCAATGATTGGGCATTCCGCGGCTGGCAAATCATCATGTCTGGTCCAGTTGGGATTTAACCTTGACGCTACAGACATGGACCATGTGCTGGGAACGCATCAGCCTCCGACCATGGATCGTGCCCTGGATTGGCTGGCGACAGGCAGGAAATATCCTGAGAATATCGTTGCCGTGAGCAATCATGAAAACCTCTTAAAGGAACTTGCGGCAGCAAAAAATGCCAGACCGCGTAAAATCCAGTTCGATCGAATTTGGTTTATTTATCTGCGCAAGCCGCTTGCGGAACTGCAAAATCATTTGCAGCTGAGACAGCCCAACGGGGAGAATCGCAACAGAGAGGGTATTAACTACACACTTCAAACCTTCGATCGTTTCGATAGCGACTTTTTTTTGCAGCTCCA
>JAKBDW010000069.1:0-8966 GCA_021834245.1 Pseudomonadota bacterium | reverse complement strand
GATCACGACGACACTGTTACACCGTGGGCGCTATACGACATGGTAAAGGCGCTGCAGGACCATCCGGACGCGGATTTTCTCTATTCAGACAAGGATTCCATCAGTGAGACTGGCGAATGTCGTTTGAACGCGTTGTTCAAGCCAGAGTGGAGTCCAGAGATGCTCCATTCGGTCAACTACTTGACCCATTTCAATCTGATGCGTACTGGCGTGGTCCGTGCAGTCGGCGCTTGGGATCCTGAAACGGATGGCGCTCAAGACTGGGACATTTTCTTCAAGGTCACCGCGGTTGCGCGCAAAGTGCTGCGTGTCCCCTCGATCCAATATCATTGGCGCATCCTTCCGACGTCCACATCGACGGGCCTGCAGACAAAACCGTACGCAATCATGGCGCAGTTGCGTAGCCAAAAGAACTATTTCGCACGCAAAGGCCTTCCCGCCGCAGTTCGGCGCACGGATGCAGGTCTCTTCCACATTATCTGGCGGCTATCGGCCGCCGTCGCCGAAGTCTTCGTACTTCAAGACCGTAGCCAAGCGGAAGCAGCCAACGTCGTCAATGTGCTGTGCGTCTCCAACCTTGATGCGGTTAGCCGGATCACGGTTGTGCATCGTGAGGAGCCGGGCGAGGTGCTTCTCTCGTTTCAAGCGCACCTCGGCGACAGGTTCAGGCTCGTTCGACAGGACGAATTAGATTGGGCTGCCATTTCCGATGCCGTAGATCCTGATGCGGGATCCGTTGTGATCTTGAGCGGCCGGGCGCTTGGTCTTTCTGGTGGCATAGTGGATGAGTTGGTGGGATGGACCCAGCATCACCCTGAAATTGCCTGGGTGGGCGCGCTTGCGATAGACCCACAAGGTAAGGTAGTCGAGGCCGGCAGAGTTGTTGCCGACGATGGTACCTCGGCGCCGATGTTCCGCGGTTGCTATGCGCATGAATACGGTTGGTTTGGCGGCGCTTTGTGGTATCGAAATGTACGCGCAGTCTCCGAATATGCGGTAGCATTTAAGGCAGAGGCGTTCCGTAGCGCTGTTGCGTCTCTGCCGCCTGAACTGCGGCACTCCAAGGAAGGTCTCCAGAGAACATGTGCTGCTGCCGTTCTCGATCCTACGAGGCGAGGGCTAGTGAACCCGTTTGCCGTGGTTTATCTGCCGGACGAGGTAGGTGAAACATGGGACAATAACGGTAGCAAATATTGGACAGACCCCTATTTCAATCCGGCGTTTAGCGAAGTTAATCCTCTCAGACTGAAGGGCTGAACTGATGAGAAAAAGGATAGGCGCCGCACTTCGAGTTTTGCGTGGCGAAGTGCGCAAGGATGAGTCGGCGCACATCTGGGCGGGCTATACAAGTGACGCGCTTCAGCTGGCTCAGATCATCGATTGCCGACCAGAGGAAATTACGAGACAGCAGCAGCACCCGGAACGCGTCTCGGCGAATGCCAACGATCGAGTCTGCGCCTGGTACTTGCCCTGTTTCGACAATCCCTTCTATGGCGGCGTGATGACGATCCTGCGGCTCGCGGAGAGTCTCAAGCGGCGCTACGGTGTCCGTCAGCGTTTTTTGATCTGTGGCGCGACAAACGCCGCGGACATGCAGCGGATGCTGGGGACGGCGTTTCCTGGCTTGGCCGAGTGTGAAGTGCTTATCCTGGATTCCGGCGAGGCGATCCAGTCTATACCGCCGTCCGATTACTCGGTAGCGACGCTTTGGACGACGGCATACGTCGTGCTCGGCGTGCAAAATACGGGTTTGAAATTCTACATAATTCAGGACTTCGAGCCGGCCTTCTATCCAGCCGGAAGCACCTATGCCCAGGCAGAGCTTACTTATCGCTTCGGCTTTCTGGGTATCTGCAATACGCAGACGCTAAAGCAGATGTATGAGAAGGAGTACGGTGGTTCCGCCGTATTGCTCCAGCCCAATGTGGACAGGACGGTGTTCTATCAGGACGAGGCCGCTCGTGATGACGACGCTATGGTCAAACGACTTTTCTACTACGCCCGCCCTGGGACACCGCGAAATGGTTTTGAGCTGGCGGCTGCGGCATTGCGCCGGGTAAAGGCTCATTTTGGCCCAAGGGTGCAGATTATTTGCGCCGGAACGGGCTGGAACCCCAATGATTATAATCTGCAGAATGTCGTCGAAAGTATCGGCCTGCTGCCTTATCGGGAAACAGCAAATCTCTATCGCAGCTGCCATGCCGGCTTCGTCATGATGATGACAAAGCATCCGTCCTATCTGCCTTTTGAGCTGATGGCGTGCGGGACCACGGTCGTGACGAACTATAATCAGGCTAATACTTGGCTTCTACGCGATGGCGTAAACTGTCTGCTCTCGCCGCCTTCGGCGTCATGCTTGGCGCGAACGCTGATCTTTGCTCTTGAGCATCATCACAACTTGCAGCCAATTCGTGATGAGGCGTCGGAGAATATCCGGAGCATGCCTGATTGGGACCAGAGTTTGGCACGTATTGCAGAATTCATGGAAACGCCCAAGCTGCCGGAAACGCAGCAGACCTTCAGCGGGGGGTTTTTTGCTGAGCGCACTACTTATCCACCAAGAAACAACTTACCTTTCGGAGCACCGTAATGAAGAGAATTGGCTATGTCGTCTTGATGTTGATGGCCGTGTCGGCCTTGGGTGGCTGTGGTAAAGGCACAAGCACCAACTCTTCCGCCACCGAACAAACATCGTCGGCCACTCCGGCCGCGTCTACAGTTGCAGCGCAGGCCTCTGCGGCCAGCCGCTATGATGGCAAGATAGTGCGGCGCGCACCGGTTGATGGCAGCAAGGAAGATGGCTGGTTTTATGTGAAGGATGGCAAGCGTCGCTGGATTGAAGATAGCGCTTGGCTGGCGACGAAGGGTTTGAAGCCACAGGACGTTATTCAGGTTCCTGCCGATGTACTCAGCTCGATCCCCGAGGATCCCGAACCGCTGGGAGCGCCGAAGCGTTAACTCGTCAAGGACAGAACCGGCAATCCGCCACAGCTACCCACTAGCCGTCCGCGGATAGGAAGGCGATTTGAGCGAAAAATAGTATGTTTGAAAACCAATTATTGCGTTCTGTGTTCCGGCGCTTGCCATACGTATTTGCGATTTCCTTAGTTTGTATCCTAGTACTAGCCCCTCGGCTCAGCGGGTTCTCGGGAATTCCCGGCAACTTACTCTGGGCTGAGGATGGCCATATCTTTATTAAGGGTGCAATGGAACACGGTTTGGGAGCAATGATCGAACCGTATGCCGGATACCTGCACGTATACCCTCGAATGGTGGCCAGCCTCGCCGTACTGCCGGATCCGTGGTTTCTCGCTTATATAATGTTATTCGGCTGGTTAATGGGCTACATTGTGGCCGCCCTATTCGTCGTGAGGGCATTGCGGCTCCAAGGATTACCCATGGTAGCGGCGTTGGTCGTTATCGCGATGTGTGCGTTTACTCCTACTAGCGGCGAAACCCTGTTCACGATCACGAACGTGCAGTGGCATTTGGGGGCAGCGCTTGCGGTTGTTGTATTGGTGCCTTCGGCACGCAAACCTTCAATTGTCGAGCTCGTTTTCGTTGCTGTCGCATCTTTGACCGGTCCGTTTTGCATCATTTTGCTTCCGCTTGTCGCGGTTCGCGCATGGTGGTTCAACGATGCGTATCAACGGCAGGGGGCCGACCTGACCCTGCTCGTTTGTGCCCTGATCCAGCTGTCGTTCTTAGCCGGATCGGATCGCGTCGCGGCAGAGATAAGCCACGATGTCCATGCTTGGGGTTTAGCGTTCTGGGCTTTCGTGACCTTTGGTGGACAGGGAACGCCCGCCATCAGTGCAGCGCTGATCTTCTGGGCGATCTATGGGATTGTGGGTGCGCATCGCCTGACGGTGTCAGGATGGCGCGACGGAGATTTGCGGTCCGCAGTGCTCTTCCTGCTGGCATCGGGTATCTTCATGCTTGCTGGCCTATACGCTTTGCGTGACAGCCCAGGTGCGGCGTCGCCGTTGGGTTATGGTGGACGTTATTTTGTCATTCCCTACTATCTGTTGGTCATCTCTGCAGTATTCTTGGCGCGTCAGTCCAGGGTGAGCGCCGCAAGTATGCTGTTGATTCTGGTGGTGCTGGATTGGCAGGGTTTCCAGCGGATCAACCGAACCGACTACGGCTACGATAGCTATGTGGAATTCGCTTCCGCCGTGAGCAACGTGTTTATTCCCATCAACCCCCAGTTCCCGGGATTCCAAGGAGGCTACCGGCTATCGGATGGGCGCGGTCCATCAATCAAGTCGCAGGCGCGGCAGCTGGACGCTGGAGAAATCATGAGCGAAGCGCCGGGCAACTGGTCCGTAGATGTATCGGACCTAGGGTGCACGCGTGCACCGCGCACTCTAGGACTGGAGGCAAGGTTTAGTGCGCCCGCTGACAGCGAGATCGGCGCAACTTGGGATAACTCATCCAATGCAGATCGCGCGAATGTCCTGTATGCGGGGCCTGGAAAGGTTGTTTACCTTGCCCTGCCTTGGGATCGGGATGCAAAAGATCTTCGCCTTCACGTGCAGGCGCCGCTGGGTTCCGCTCCCGTGATGACAGTGACTTCCCTAAAGGTGTTTTGCGTCGGCGTGCGCGACTGATCCTAGATTAGTCAGGACTTCCGTTATAACCGTCCGACACTCGGCGCAGCCCACATCAGCCGTGTCGCTGTTGGAATGTGCTGCGGTACTGCCTTGCTTTCGGAGCAGCATGCGCATGAACAGCACCGCAGCATCATTGCCTGAAAGTAAGGTGCTTGTGCCCTAGGTAGCTGGTCACCACTGGCACCAGTACCCCGACGCCATGTGCAATGGTTTCAACATGGGTCTTAATGCCTATGGTGGGAAGTAGATAGTCGACCAGTAGCAGGCTGATGGCGAGTGTCTGCGCTACGGCGGCCAGGTTGACCAAAGTGAACCAGCCTGCCTGGTTCCGTAGTGAATTCCCGGCCCCCGTGAAGACGAAGAGGCGATTGAGCAGGAACGCAGTCGCCATGCCCACCAAGTAGGCCAGGATGATAGCGGGGATGTACCGCATCCAATGACTAAACGCGATGCGCGAGCTGAAGTTGGCGAGGGCGGCGAGGCCACCGGCCACCAGAAATTTCAGAAATTGTCGTGTCATGCATTGAGGCCGCGAGCGCTGGCTGCGAGCTGTCGTGCCACTGCGATGCTCTCGTTGATCGAGCGATCCTCCGGGTAGTAGTACGAGGTATCCGCCATGTACAGACCGGCAATCGGGGTCTCCATGGGCGGCAGCATGTCGTAGAAGCCTGGCGGGCAGATGGTCTGGGCGAAGTCGTACCGGTGGCAATGCCGGGCTAGCACCCAGTCCGGCGAAAAGGCCGGGTTGAGCTTGGCGAGGTAGCTGATCACCTCGTCGATGAGTTCGTCGTTGCTGTGTGCCCACTTGGCAAGGGTCTTTGGCATGTAGAAGGGCGCATAAAGGACAGCGGGCGACATCTGGTTGAGGTTGCTGTATTCGATGACGCCGGGGATTTCGATGGTTGAGTCGTTGATGTTCATCCAGAAGTTCTCCGTCAGCGGCTGCTTGAGCTTGAGGATGACGCAGGCCACCGGGATGTTCTTGATCCGGTTGATGCGTGCGGTGAAGTCAGCTGGCAGGTCCGGTACCAGCTTTGGCAGGTACTGGATCGGAGCGGTTGAGATGACGGCTTTGCAAGGTTGTTCCTCCCCACCGACTAGGATGCTGCTTACCCGACCATTGGTGATGTTGACCCGATCAATGCCTGACCTCAGGTGAATACGTCCACCACGTTCAACGATGAACCGCTCCATCGCTTTCAACAATGTGGCTGACCCGCCCTCCAGATAGCCCATGGATTCCTGCATCAGGTTCCGACGAGACAGTGCCACGCGTTTGATGCGGGTGCCGATCCAGGCGGCGGAGATCTCGTTTGTGTACTCAAACAGCTTCAGTTCAAACAGGCTCTTCCACAGCACCTTGTAGGCGCGGTCACCTACCCAGCGACGTATCCAGTCTGTGGCACGCATGCGGTCGAACGGGCGCCAGTCCTTGGTGCTTTTGGCATACATGGCGTGCATGCCGTAGCGAATCTTGCTGATGAGGTCGAGGCCATCGAATGCCAGCAACGCGAACGGTGTTCCCCATCGATAGAGCTTGCCGTTGTAATAGAAGCCCATCTTTGTGTCGGTCCAGCGTAGCTTGTCGGACAGGCCAAGGTCCGCCAACAGATCGAACAAGGGGAAGTCGGTCTTGCAGATGAAGTGGTAATAGCGTTCGATTTCCAGCCCGTCGAAATCGAACATGGCGGACATCCCGCCTATGCGGTCGTCGCGCTCGTAGATATCCACTTCGTGGCCGGATTTGAGCAGTTCCATGGCGGTCATCAGGCCCATCGGGCCGGCGCCGAGAATGGCGTACTTCATGAGGGGGTCCTGCAGATGGGGGAGTTAATGCCAGATATCGATGGTGAGCTCAGCGCTGCAGCACGATGGAGCCGTAGCGTGGGTCGCAGTAACTCTCGCGAATTGCCTCGGCGAACGGCGTCTGCCGCACGCCAAATACCTGCGCGGTATCCACCCCGTGGAACTCGTCGCCGGCAGTCAGTGCCTTGAGCTGGCTGGCGGTGAACGGCGGCTTGCCGCTGAACACCGCGTAGATGCGCAACAGCAGGTGGAAAAGCCCGTAGGGAATATGCACGATCAGCGTATGCAGGTTTTTTGCCCGCTTGATCGTCTTGATGATGTCCACGTAGTCGATTCGGGTATCGCCGACCACGTCGTATACGTCGCCGTCGGGCTGGGTCTCGATGCAGCGGATGATGCAGCGGCAGAAATCCCGTTCGTACAGCGGCTGGCGCATGTACCGGCCATCGCCCGGAATGGGGAACACTGGCGTCTTGGCCATGAAGCGGGACAGCCAGCCGAGGTGCTTGGGATCGAACCAGCCGAACATCAGCGTAGGGCGCAGTACGCAGTGGAGGATACCGCTTTCGACCACCATTTTTTCCTGGGCTTTCTTGGTACGGGTGTAGTCGTCGTCGCCGACCGACACCACCACCGAAGAGCTGATATGCACCACATAGGGCACCGCGTGCTGGCGCACGGCATCGAGTACTTTTGCGGTGGCATCAAGGTTGTTGCGTACGAAGATCTCCGACGACTTGCTGGTGATCTGTGCATGCAACTGAACCACGCAGGCAGCGCCGGCAAATGTCTGTGTCCAATCGCCGTCCTCGGCGAGGTCGGCCAGCACGGTGGTCACGTCGGGATGCAACTGGCGCAGGATGTCCAGGTTGTAGGCATGCTTGTCGATAGCCACCAGCTGCGTATAACCCTGTGCTTTCAATTCCACGATCAGGTTCTGGCCCACCAGTCCTGCAGCGCCGGTGAGTACCAGTTTGGCGTGCTTGTCGATCTTGCTCATGGGGTAGTCAGTGGTCACAGCTTGATGCGCTTGAAGACGAATTCGGGAATGTGCCGGATGATCAGCATGATGGGCAACCAGAACCCGGGCAGATACACCACGCTGCGGTCGCGATCGGCGGCGCGCACGATACCGCGGGCGATGGCGTCGGGCTTGGCCCACAGCGCGCCCTTGGGGAAGTCGCGGGTCATCGGGGTGTCGACGAAGCCCGGCTTGATGGTGAGTACGTTGACGCCGACCTTGGCCAGGCGCTGGCGCAGTCCGCTGGCGAACGTGCTCACAGCGGCCTTGGCGGCGCCATAGAGGTAGTTGCTCTGCCGGCCTCGGTCACCGGCAACCGAGGAGATCACCGCCAGCACGCCGTGTCGCTGGGCTTCCATGCGCGGCGCGAGGGCGGTCATCAGGGCGATGGTCGAGCTGCCATTGGTGGCGAATTCGGCCATCGCGGTGGGCACCGAGGCTTCGCAGGCGGCCTGGTCGGGCAGCGTGCCGTGGGCGATCAGCACCACATCGATGCCGTCCAGCCACCCGAAAGCCTGCTCGAGCACGCCGGCGTGCGCGGCCAGGTCGTTGACATCCAGGCAGGCGTGATCGACATCGGCGGCACCGCGCACGCGCAGATCGGCTGCGATATCAGTGAGTCTTTCCTGGTGGCGCGCCACCAGGAACAGACGCGCGCCGCGCTGGGCATAGCAGCGCGCGGTGGCTTCGGCAATCGCGGAAGTGGCGCCGATGATGAGCACTTTGAGCATGGTTACTCCATGACCCGGCGCCAGAAGCTGGACGAGAAGCGCGGGTCGATAAACGGGCGGAAGGATTCCCAGGCTGGGAAATAGGTGCGGAACAACGGGCCGGACATGCGAGCATCCTTGGCTGGATAGACGGCGCCGCCGGCTTTTGCAACCACCTCGTCGAGGCGATCAAGCAACCGCAACGTCGTTACGCCGTGGTTGGGGAAGTCCAACGCCAGGGTGGTGCCTGGCCGTGGAAAGGATAACAGTCCGGGCGAGCGCACCTCGCCGAACTGCTTGAGCACAGCCAGGAACGATCCCCCCCTGCTGGCCGAGATCATTCGTGCCAGCTGTTCAATGCAGTCTTCGGCTACGGCTGGCGGTACCACGCACTGATATTGCAGAAAGCCGCGCGGGCCATAGATGCGGTTCCAGTCGCGGATGCCGTCCAGTGGATAGAAATGCGGTTCGTAGTGTGTGGTCTGATAAACCACCGGCTGCCGCTGGCGGTGGTAGTACAGCGTGTTGAATGCGAGCAGGCTCAGCGGATTGATCAGCGATACCGGTGGTACCAGCGGCACCCCGATGCGACGGACACTGGCTGCCGGACGATGATCGGGATGCGCCGGCGCATGATTGGCGCGGGTGAACAGGCCGCGCCCCAGCGCGCGTCCCTTGGCCGCACAGTCGATCCAGGCCACGGTGTACTCGTAGTCGCGGTCGGAGGCTTCGGACAGACGAAAGAAGCTGGCCAGATCCTTGAAGCGATGCACCTCGGTGCTCATCCAAGGCCCGGCGATGCGGCGCAGCTGG
>JAKBDW010000298.1:0-9023 GCA_021834245.1 Pseudomonadota bacterium | reverse complement strand
TTTTTTCGGCTGAACAGTGATTTCAGAGACTGACGCCAGATAAATAGCTTGTTGAAATACTTTGTGGGACCGAATAGTGAGAATAGTCCGACGACCACAAAGCACCCGACGAAGATAACTGCTTGTAGCTTAGCGGCGTAATCCGAGGTGGCAACGCCATTCACGACAATGGTCGAACTTGGATCAAAGAGTAACCCAACGAAACTAACGAGAAGAAAACTCCCAACCAGAACAAACATAGCCCCGATGAAACGGAATGCCAGTCTAAACCTTTTCATTTGTTTGAGTTGGGAGATATCCATTAGATCCTCTTCGGGCTAGTTATAACGAATCACCCTTGCGTTGACGCTATTTAGCGTTGTCATCCGACCCAAGTAAATGCCGACGAGTTTCTGCTGGTAGCCGTGTCGTATCAGAAGTCACGGGCTCTGCCCTATATGAGAGGGTGTAACGTTTCCCCTTGAAAGTTACGCCGCCCTCCGGATAATTCACCCCGATGTGCCACTCGTATCCTTCGGAACCATCGGGACATGTGCAAGGGGCTTGTTGCACGCCATCGATGGAAAACGGGCCTATTTCTACGTTCGGAAATGAATAATTGATGTTGATAACCAAGTCGCGTACCTCGTGGAAGGCAAGGAACGCAGGCACGACTTTAAATCTATACCGTCCATCGACAGGTTCAATCCACTCGACTATGTGATCAATGTCCAGGACAAGCGTTGCATGGTCGCCTGCCTCCTCTCTGATTGAAAAGCCGTAGACATGATCGTCGTGGAACCCCAAATAGCTATTTTGGTCTGCCTGCTGCATATTATGCGTAGTGGATGTCATTAAGGGGGCGGTGGGCACTGGGCAACCCTGGGTCGCGCCACTTAGTTTGCACCCGAATCGAAGCGTTTCCAAGTGGCGACTTTGACCAAGACTTCCGCCGTATTGGGATGGGTAACCGACCGACCGCTTTGAGGCGGCTCCCGCCCGGCGCTGACGAGGAAGCCGGCATCCAGCCGCCACTCTTGGCCTCTCTGGCTCTTCGGAACCTCTTGCTGCCCTTCGGCTGACAGTGCCTGAGCTACCGTAGTCTGCCAAGAGCGGTCATCCAGACAGCCAAGGCTCCGATCGCCATTCCGTTGCTCCGCCTTCCTGGGCGTTCTTTTCTGCCTCCCTCACCACCAATCATTACAGTGCACGAGGTGTCGATATTTTTTACAAACCAAGAACTTAAGAAATAATTATATTCAATCGCCTTAATGAGTTGCGAAACTGGCCGAGGAATTGCTTCCCTTTCCCAGCTACTGATCAAAACTGCCCCCGAACTACCGTCACTAGCGCTAGTAGGGCTTGGGCTGTTTGGAATTGGCTTGACTAGGCGGCGGCAGTGGTAGCGCACGTCGAGGAGCAGTGCATTCAAGGAAGACACTGATCGGGATAAGGGGGCGGAATGAATTCCAATTGCACCAGTAAAGACGACAGTACGCGGCCGTGCTTTCAGCGCCTTCTCAATATACCCTTTGTTCTTATGTCTTGTGTTGCCATGGGCTTGCTGGGTGGGTGCGCGTCACTAACACCGCCCATGAAGGCCAATGAGTCTGCAACGTTGCAGCAGGCCCAACGCATCTACGCCACGACCGAAAACGGCTGGAGTCTTTCGGTAACGACCCCGCGGGATGCCTTTATTGGTCTTCTCGCTATCGCCGACGAGCATGCGGAGGGCAAAGACATGATGCGGAAGGACGAGCTCTCCGACCCTGCCGTGACCGTGGAGCAGCAGTTGGTGGCCGGCCTCATGCATCGGGGTACTGTGCGTAACATCGTGTTTGACCCGCACCCGATCCCTAATCGCTCAGTGCTCCCTGCGCGCTACGGCCACACCGGGCTGGCACTGACCGTTTTCGATGTCTCTTCGATGCTCGGTTATCTCCCTGCCCCCATTTTGCCCCGCTATCATCTGATGTATCGCGCTGGGGTGCGGCTGGTGCGCCTAAGCGATGGCAAGGTGCTCTGGACCGGGATGTGTGCCTTGCAAAGGGAGCCTGCTGCCCATCCCCCCTCCTTCGATGAAGTGGAAGCACACCATGGTGCGTGGCTCAAGAACGCGTTAACCAAGGCCGCCGATGGCTGTGCCCAGCAACTGCTCACCCTGTTTCCGTCTGGGAAATCCGCCACAACGGTGCACGAGGCGGCACGCTGAGCGCGATCATGCCGTCAGTTTGCTCATCTATCCCAATTGATACATGATGCCGCCCTTACTTATATCTGGGCTACCATTAACCAACCTATGCAAGCCATGGCTTCACTGGTACTAGTGCAAACTGGTATTCCAGTAGCGAAAAAATTGTCGCTGTTAGGTACAAAAGAAAATGGCTCTTCTCGGGCGTCCAAGTGGATGTTCATGTTTCAGGCTCGGCTTCGATGTCAGCCAACACGAAATGCGGAAGGCACTGCACCGGCAAAATCTGATCGGGTTTATTCCGCAAGTGCGTTGAGGCCATGACCCCTAACCAGTTTGAAGCATTGGTAGGAAAACTTGAGCGACGGGCACTGTTGTCGCCTCGTGGCTACACTGCGAAGGTGTTGTTGCTGGCGGCGCTTGGCAATTCTTACCTCGCCTTAGTGTTAGTGCTCATCACTGCCTTGCTGATTGGGCTTGTGATCTCCATCGCCTACCTCAAGGCCATCGCCGTCAAACTCATCCTGGTTGTCGGCTTCTTTCTCTGGACCATACTCAAGGCGCTCTGGGTAAAGCTCACCCCTCCTGAGGGCGAAATAATCACTGCCCGGCAAGCTCCTGAACTTTTTTCGATGATCAGAGAGTTGGGAAGCCAGTTAAATGCACCAGATTTTCACCAAGTTCTGATTACAGCTGACTTCAACGCCGGAATTGTGCAAGTGCCACGGCTAGGGCTGTTCGGCTGGAATCGTAATTACTTGATGATCGGCCTTCCGTTGATGAAGTCGCTCACAGCCGAGCAATTCAAGGCAGTGCTTGCACATGAGTTTGGCCACCTTGCTAGAGGTCATGGGCAGGTGTCAAACTGGATTTATCGGCAGCGCCTGCGCTGGGCGCGCCTTGCAGCAACCCTGGATGCGAAACGGAGTCGAGGGAGCTTTTTGTTCAAGCCCTTTCTTGATTGGTTCACGCCCTATTTTAATGCCTGGTCCTTCCCCATGGCTCGGGCCAACGAATACGCGGCCGACGCGACATCTGTCAAATTGACATCTGCCCAAACGACAGCAGAGGCGCTTACGAGTGTCAGCGTCGTGGACCGGTTTCTCACCGAGCACTATTGGCCGGATATATACAAGCATGCTGATTTTCAACAAAGTCCGGGCTTTACTCCATATCTGTCGCTCACAGGCAATATGGCCACCAAACTGGGCGATGGTGCTGAGAATCTGATGGCCGAGGCAATGGAAATAGCAACGGGTGTGGAAGATACCCACCCTTCGCTCTCCGATCGCCTCAAAGCCATCGGAGAATCGCCCCGGCTCAATTTGCCTAATCCGGGCACAGCAGCAGATATCTTGTTAGGACCATCACTCAAAGCACTGACCGAGGATTTTGATCGGCGCTGGAAGGACCGCATTCAGGAGTCCTGGAAGACGCGTTATGAGAGCATCCAAGAAGCAAAGCAACGCCTGCTAGGCCTGAATGCTCGCGCAACAAATGGAGAGGAGCTTAACACCGCTGAGGCGCTTGATCGTGCAAGGCTTACTGAAGCGCTAGATCCAGGCACTGCAGATGCTTTGGACCAAATTCGCGCATTGAATTTGCGCGATCCAGAGGATGCTCATGTCTGTTTTACGCTCGGCCGGTTTTTATTGAATCGCTCGGATGAGAGTGGCTGTGGCTATCTTGAAAAGGCCTTGCAACTGGACGAATCGCTTGTCGATGAGGGGGCGATCATATTACGTAACCATTATCTTCGGACAGGTAGAGCCGTTGAAGCAAACCGGTGGAATGAGCAACTGTTGGCCCGGGGAAAAGCCGAAGAAGCTGATAGAAGAGAGCGGACTATTCTGAGGATCCGTGACACATACCGTCGCCATGGCCTGCCAGACGATGACATCCTGGCATTGAAAGAAGAATTGAAGGGAATACCTGGAATTCGCAAGGTCTATCTCGTCCAAAAGGTTGTCACTCGGCACGTAGAGCGGCCCTGTTATGTCTTGGGGTTTTCCGTTACCGGACTTTTTCAGCTTTATCGCAAAAGACGTGCGCAGCAAGTTCAGGAGATGATTCAGAAGGCGATCACGTTTCCAGGTCAATTAACGATCATCAACGTGGACGGGCCCAATTATCGATTTGGCCGTAAGTTCTTCTGGATGCGTGGCTCCAGAATTCTGTGACAGAAGAGCATCGCCTCTCGCTGCCGAAGCATGTAGGTCGGCGGTAGGCGACGGCCACCCGACGTTCTTACCATTCCGTGTTGGCCGATCAGCCTCAAGCTGATCATTAGGGTCCCCAGAATTGATCCAGTGGCAAAAATGAAAAATGACGGAAACATAGATTGACCAAGCCGATAGACTGAGAAAATGCCGCCTCTTTATGAAATATGCTGGACCTTTTGGCCTGCTGATTAACTGTTAGCCTTCTTTTACCAGCCAGAGAGCCCAATAATGATCACGCGCTTCCGCACCTTTGATTTTCTGATGGCGTTATTTTTGGCATCCCCTCTGGCGCATGCGACCTTAGCCCCTGTGGGTCTTCAATTAACGGCCCCTGATCTTCGTGCCGCATCTTATGATGGAAAATGGACCGGTCTCGTAAAGTGCCTATATGATCCCGGTCTGTGGCCTGAAGATTACTGCGACGTCAATTTCACGTTCAATATCCACGGAAGCTCGATTTCCGTCGAACAAACCATCTTCAGCAAGAACGGAAAAGAAACGAAGTCCGCTGTAAAACCTGGGGGCTTCAAGTTCTACCGGCTCGCCACCAATGCAATTGCTTTTTCTATGGACAGCGGCAAGGACGAGGATGGCACATGGGTTGAGACCTGGTCTTTTGTTATGACACTCCTGGATGCTAATCACATGATTGTTCACTGGACTCGCGTTGTGAACAACATAGATATGCCAATCCGGGAGAAGGGTAGTAAGTTCTCGTCGGTTGGCATGGGGGAGCTTGTCAGAGACAGTACCCAAAAATGAAAGAGATTTCACTGTTTACTAGGCTGGCGTCCACGAAGGCATGCCATAGCGACCATCTCTTGGTTTGCTTGCTCATAACCAATGTTAGGGACCACACTTGATCGCTGCACCGTTCATCAAATCGCTAAAAGGGAAGTTAGTCACACATGTTTGGCGCGGTTACGGCTCTGCGATATTTCTTGAGTTTGGTGTTCTAACTGAACGAAAAAGGCATGAAGAAACAACCGGGCAGCCAGTTGGCGAGGTCACGGTCATGATCGAATGGAGTTGGCGAATTGAGCGACCACGTTCAATTCTCGGTGGGTCTTGGACTTCTGAGCGCCGTTGGCCTTCCATGTTCAATCGTCTGGTAAGTAGCGAGGTTGCCGGCGTTGATTTCCTTGGCGCGTTACCAGAAATTGTGATACGTCTTTCCAATGGCTTACGAGTCGCTTCTTTCATGACCGCTGAAGGGCAACCTTCTTGGGCTGTCATCGCGCGGCGTCCAAATCTGGGTAGCCTTACTGTTAAACGAGGCCAATTCCATATCGAGCCACTTGTGTCTTAACAAAACAGCTTAGGAAGACCATCGAAAACCAGCCTTTTCGGGCTCCCTACGCGACCCGGCCGCTTAGGCACCGCATCATATTAAACGTGAACGGACTGCTCGACCGCTTACGCAGCTACACACCTGACATATTAAGAAGCAGGCGTGACGGTCAGCAAAGAGGCGGCTGCTGCCGCTTCTAACCTCTCCAGCCTGACCTCTGCAGAATCCAGGCAGGGCTCTCTACATTGATTTGCGGGTCACGTGGGGGAAAGTTCGTGAGTTCTTTGATGACCTAGCCAAGCGACTGTCTGCGCTACCCAAGAAACGAGCGCAACTGACTCTTGATGAATGGGAGGGCCTCCCGCGGTGTCCTGTGGTTCGGGACCTCCTTCACAATCCCATTCACGAGATTCTCAACATGGGTTTCGATTATAGAGAAAATGCTTTGTCCTTTTTGGATCGTACCTAGCGCCGGAAGATGCGCCGCGGCTTCGTGCATCGCCCTTTGAAAATCGTTGAGCGGTGCATCGAGTGCTGCGTCGAGCTCTGGCTGCGAAACGACATACGGAAGGGGCTCAACCTTCTCCGGTCCTAAATTACTCGGCGCCTCAAGGTTGAGCACTGTCTCCAGATCGGGAGCCACCGCATCGCGGTGGGTGAGCGGGCCAACAAGGTTGAAACATTTCCTCAAGGTCGCGATCACCGAGGTGTGGTCGTATGGATAAGGTGGTCCGTTGTGCGGAACATTGCCTTGGGGGACTCGCAGGATCGTCCCTGGCTTTATGTAGGGCGAAACAAGCACCGCAGGAACCCTGACGCCATAGCGATCAAAGCCAAAGGGTTGAGACTTGCTATTGTCCGGCGGCACGGCCATGGGCGGAGGAACATGGTCATAGATACCCCCGTGCTCATCGTAAATAACGATGACGAGGGTTTTCTCCCATTGGGAACCACTTCTCACCGCGTTATAGACCTGCGCGATCAAGCCCTCCCCCATCCCCACGTGGTGCGGCGGGTGTTGGTCGTTAGGCAACTCCACGTCCGGAAAGTAGCGCGGCTCAATGAACGAATAGGCGGGAAGAGCGCCTTTCTGCGCGTCCGAAACGAACTCTGCAAAATTTTTGAAACGCTCGGCGTGAGACCACAGATCGGACAGCGTTAGCGTCTGCGGAAAATCGTGAAAATAGATTTTCCATTCCTTGCCGGATTCGCTCAGCTTGTTGAAGACGGTGCGCATCAAATATGGAAAGTGTGCTGGCGAATTGTTCTCATATCCCCCCGCCGTGGCGCAATGGAGGAAGAAGCGATTGGGCCAAGTCTGGCAGGGTGCGGAGGCGAACCACTGGTCACAGACTGCGAATTGCTTTGCCAGCGTACTGATGACCGGAACCTGCTCCGGGGTGTAGTAGTGCATAACGGATTCCTGCAAGTAGCTTGCCGCAGGTCTGTCGGTTTGACGCACGTAGTTGTTGACGAAACCACTCATGGGAGGAACCTGGTTTCCCGGCCTGCCATTGAGTCCGAAGAGCTGCATGTTGATGTCGGTCCAAAGCTCGCCGGGGTCAGGATCTGGAATCGACATGGACTTCACGTCGAGAAGCCCGTTCTTCCATACGCAAACAGGCGCGCCCCCGTGCAACGGGTTGCTTTCAGTTCCGTACAAGCCATCAAAGCTGCCGCTTTTAGGGTAAAGCCCCCCCAGAATGCTGTCAAAGGAACGGTTCTCGAGCATGAGAACAACGACATGCTCAATTTTGTCTGAGAGGGTTCCCATTTTCTTATCCTTTCAGGGGGCTCATCACTGCTGTAATTTCGTTGCCATTGAAGATAGCATCCGTGTCCCGCTCAAACAGAACTTGGCCATGTTTTTAGCCCTGCGCATCGCCGCAGCTAACGGCCATTGCTGGCCAACGTGGGGGGGTCTGCGCCACGGACTGTGAACCGCCCAGGGAATCGTGGAGGCTGTTTGGTTTATGTCATACCGGAACTGCGGGCTGACTGGCAAGTTGCCAATAGTAGTTTGCCTCAGATGTGCGGTACTAGGCCTTATGTGAAGATTCGCATAAGGCCATTTCAGGCCCTTCGATAACCGAAGGCGCTGCGTAGCCGGCTTTGATTGACGCTAAAGAGGCAAATCAGCCTGCCCTGTCATACCACCCGGCCGCAGCCCGCTGGCTCGCACGCCCAGGAGTCGCAACCGCCGATTCATTGCCACGCGCTTGAGGCAAACCCCCGCCGCGCGGCGGATGACTGCCGGATCCGCCGTGGGGGTGGGAAGCGACAGATCACGCGTCACGGTACGGAAGTCGTCGAACCTCAGCTTGATCCCGATCGTGCGGCTTGAATATCCCTGGCGTCGGAGGTCCCCAGCCACGCGTGCGCAGAGTTGAGTGAAGATCTCCGACAACGCTTCGCGGTCGAGGCGCGGATGCAGATCGCGCTCGAAGGTGGTTTCCCGGCTGATGGATTTTGGTTCCGAGTGCGTGACCACGGGCCGATCATCCACGCCATGGGCCGCGTCGTTCAGCCAGGCACCGTAGGTGGCGCCGAAGTGGTGCTGCAGCAACGCCACATCTGCTCTGGCCAAATCGGCAATAGTGGAAATACCCAGCCCGGCCAGCTTCTCGGTGGCCTTGGGGCCGATGCCATTGACCTTCTTCACAGGCAGGGGCCAGATGCGCACGGGTACATCCTCCATTTGCAGGATGGTGAGACCCCTGGGCTTGTCCAGGTCCGAGCATATCTTGGACAGCAGCTTGTTGGGGGTGATACCGATCGAGCAGCTCAGGCCCGTTGCATCGTGCACGGCCTCCTGGAGGCGCCGGCCCAGTGAGTGGCTGTCGTCTGGCAGGTCGGTGAGATCAATGTAGATCTCGTCTATCCCGCGGTTCTCTATCTGCGGCGCAATCTCCGCCACGGCCGCCTTGAACTTAGCCGAGTAGTACCGGTAGGCGTCGAAGTCCGCCGGCAGCAGAACGGCATCGGGCGCCAGTTGCGCGGCCTTCATGAGCCCCATGCCGGAAGAGACACCCAGGGCACGGGCTTCGTAGGTGCAGGTCGTGATCACGCCGCGGCCGGCGTAGGCGCGCAGGCGGGCGAAGCGATCCAGACCCGAGGTGTCTGACTCGGGCTGCGGCACACGGCGTCCGCCGATGACGACCGGCAGGCCGCGCAGCTCAGGGTAGCGCAGCAACTCCACGGACGCATAGAACGCGTCCATATCCAGGTGGGCGATGCGTCGAGGTGGTGACAGACTTGACCTGCGGATTTGCGGATTGTTCTTCGCCGCTATCGGCGGTGTTTCCGGAACGAGCCGATCACGACGCCCAATATCTCCAGG
>JAKBDW010000112.1:0-9045 GCA_021834245.1 Pseudomonadota bacterium | reverse complement strand
GCTTGCGGGACGCCGAAACGGTATACTGTGTCCGTGCCGGCGGCGGCAGCACTGGCGGCCTCGGCCTCGTTGAAGAGCATGGCGAGCTGGTCGGGGCTCAAACGTTCGCCGGCTCTGCCGAAGGACTTGTGGCGGAGGAGACGGACTTGTTCGACCAGAAGCCGAATCGTCGCATCGCGGTTTTGAAGCTGTGACTGAAGGGATTCAACGAGCGCGACGAGTTCGTCCAAGGCTTTTGTTGTGTTGTTCGTCGCATCCGATGCGTTCGGCATAACAGCCATGCTGCCGAACACGCGACGGAATACATGGTGAAAGAAGGAGAAAAGAGAAAAAATCATCGTCACGCGATCGCCCGATACGTGAGTGCCGCATGCGGCCTCATCGCGTTGAGGTTGTAGCCGTCGAGCAACCAGTTCAATTGCTGACCGGTGATCGTGAGTGTCGCGGTGGATTCCCTCTTCGGCCAGTGGAACCGTTCTTTCTCCAGACGCTTATAGAGGATGATGAAGCCGCTGCGATCCCAGGCGAGGATCTTGAGCTTGTTGCGTTGCCGGTTCACGAAGACAAATAGCTCGGAGGAGAAGGGATCCGCCTTGAGAACGTGGCTCACGAGGGCCGCGAGCCCGTCGATCGACTTGCGCATGTCGACGGGCTCGCGGCAAAGATGCGCCCGGCTGATATCGGCAGAAGGCCTAATCATGGCCGCACCATGAGGTGCCTAAGCAGGTCAGCCAAGAACACCGGGCTCGGGACGGACGGAAATGCCAGCACGACACCGTCCGGCAGTGTCATCGTCATGCCGGACGACGGGACAGAACTGCCGCGCTCAGCTGTAGAATCCAGCACGTGCACCGGCAGGAACGACACCGGCTCCGGATCCTGCCACAGGCCTCGGGATTGAAGCCGGCTCTTCCAGGCATAGAGCCTGTGAACCTTGAGATTCGCCGAGCGGGCGTAGGCCGCCAGGCACACCCCCGCCTCGCGCCAGCGCGTCAGGTGATCCAGCCAGCGGGATTCGTCGGATGATGGAACACGGACGGGCGCAGCAGGGGCGGTCTTCGGCATGGATCGGGCTCCTCGTTGTCAGTGAAATCAACGGGGAGCATGTTGGTCATGTGCGTGCGGGATGGGAAGGTGGGGTTAATTGAGCGGATACGTTTCAACGACGTAGAATCCAAGGTGGTCAAAAAGATTGCGCTGTGGATCACACAGCCGGCAGGCAAGGTGTGAAGCGTCACGGGGTGATATCTGTCAGCATGATCACGAGGCGGCCATGAAATTGTCTGCTTGCGCGCGAGCCACGTATTCGCGCGTACGCAACGTCGTTGGCCGCATTGGCGCAAGCGTTCACTCAGCTGAAACACAAAAGTACATTGCCATGCACCCGAAAAAAAGTTGCAATTGTGATTGCTGGTTTCCTCTGCGTTGGTGTGACTGGTGCCAGTGCGGTGGACAGCAGATCCCCGCCTGCGCCAGTGGTGATCGGCGCTAGCGAGAAAGTCTGCCAACTCACCGGAGAGAGGGATTGGGAATCCGGCCAGCCTACGGCAGCGCGCACACGATCGAGATTCGGTCTGGATGCAACGGATCTCGGCTATCCGGTCGAGCATGATGGCCGACTTATACTGTTGTTTGGCGATTCCTGGCCACCTCCTCACGGCGGTGGCGCTGCCGGGGAGATCCCGCCGCATGACGCCGTCGGTGTCACACTGCGCAGAAAGCCGCGGGACGGGACTAACGGGTGTCTGAACCTCAGGATCCACGATAGACCATCAGGGCGCAAGGTATTTGCGCCTGCCACGATCGCCGGCGCGAAACCCGTAAAGCAGGGTTTCTTCAATGTTCCATCGGGCGGTGTTAGCGTCCACGGACGACTGTATGCCTTCTTCTGGACTGATCACTGCGCCGCACCCAATCCACTGCCGAGAGAAAACGTTGCGCCGCTAGCGCGCCCGCCAGCGACTCGCAGATGTCCCGAAAGTAACGATCGCAACAGTGTCGGTCGCGGCGTTCTCGCGTTCTCGAGTGACGACGGGCGGAGCTTCAACAACGTTGTTCCCATGCCCCGGGGGTTCATTTATTCGACGGCTGTCAATGCAAGACTTCCACCCGGCCTTCCGGACAATCAACGGCTGGGTGTCTTCATTTTTGGTGTTCCGCGCTACCGCGCCAGCATTCCGTATCTGGCACTTGCGCCGATCCGTTCACTGGGCAATCCGGGATCTTGGAAATTTCTTGTCGGGCACGGCAGGCACGGACAGCCGATATGGGTTTCGCATGATGAATGGGTCCGCAGTGCCCAATCTGCAGGCGGTGGGGACGGCATGAGCTGGCGGCCTCCCGGTCGCTCTGAACTGTTTGTTCCGGCGGCCGATAGCGGACGTTGCGTCGGTGAATTTTCGGTAACCTGGAGTGCCCCGCTGCATCAGTGGCTCATGCCCTACAACTGCCAGAACAGAATTCTTGCCCGGGTCGCCGCTGCGCCCTGGGGGGTCGTGGTCGGCGCCCACCCCGATTCTGGGTCCCGGGGATCATATCGCCTGCCGGCTCCTGATGACCGCGGAGGGCTGCGGTAATAAGCGCGATTTCTGGCCCGGAAAGCATCGCGCGGGAAGGTTCGTCAGAGGGTGGTCTGTACGCGCCCTACATGCTCAAACGCAACACCGCAGCCGCAGGTGATTCCGGATTGGGCCGGCGCGCTAGCATCTACTGGGTTGTATCCACCTGGAATCCCTATGAGGTGGTTGTCATGCGCACTAGCTTACAAAGCAGTTCGCGCGCTGCGGTTGTCCCGTCCCGCCTATTGTTCCCGGGGAGCCACTATCCACAGCTAAGAAGGGCCGTAGGACTACACCGGCGTTTATCGGCAGATTTGCCGCCAGACCGCTGTGTGTCAGTCGCGGGAGAAATTGTCCGGCACGAGAACCGTGTCATGCGGCGGATGGTTGTCGTCGGATTGCGGGTAGTCGCGCGTAAAATGCAATCCGCGGCTTTCATGGCGGGACAATGCCGAGCGTATGATGAGTTCCGCCACCACTGCGAGATTGCGCAGTTCAATAAGATCGCTGTGAATGCGGAAGTTGCTGTAGTACTCGCGGATTTCCTCCTGCAGCAGGTTTACGCGGTGATGTGCCCGCTGCAGGCGTTTTGTGGTGCGCACGATACCGACGTAGTCCCACATGAAGTGCCGCAGCTCATCCCAGTTGTGAGATACGACGACAAGTTCGTCGGCGTCCGATACTCGGCTTTCGTCCCACGCGGGCAGGCTTGGCGGCGGTGCGCTGGGCACATCGATCTGCATGGTGATATCGCTGGCGGCGGCCGCGGCGAACACCAGACACTCGAGCAGTGAGTTGCTGGCAAGTCGGTTGGCTCCGTGCAGCCCGGTGAACGCGCACTCGCCAACGGCATAGAGGTTTTCGAGGTCTGTTCGGCCGCGCATGTCGGTTACGATCCCGCCGCATGTGTAGTGAGCGGCCGGCACCACGGGAATCGGTTGGCGCGTCATATCGAAACCAAACTCGAGACAACGCTGATAGATATTCGGGAAGTGGCTGGTAATGAATTCTGCCGGCTTGTGGCTGATATCGAGATAGACACAATCGAGGCCGCGGCGTTTCATTTCAAAGTCGATAGCCCGAGCCACGATGTCGCGTGGTGCCAGCTCGCCGCGCGGGTCGTGGTCTTGCATGAAGGGCTTGCCGTCGGGCAACACCAGTTTGCCGCCTTCGCCGCGTACCGCCTCCGAGATCAAAAACGACTTCGCGTGGGGATGGTACAGGCACGTGGGATGAAACTGGATAAATTCCATATTGGCCACGCGGCAGCCGGCGCGCCATGCCATCGCCATGCCATCGCCGGTGGAGGTGTCCGGATTGCTGGTGTAGAGATATACCTTGCACGCTCCTCCCGTCGCCAGGACGATGAATCGGGCGTTGAAAACGCGCGTTTCGCCCCTTTTCTTGTCGAGAATGTAGGCCCCGAGACAGCGGTTGGGGCCGGGGTGACCGAGTTTGCGTGTAGTTATAAGATCGACTGCAATATGGTGCTCGAAAAGTCGGATGTTTGGGTGCTGGCGCACACGCGACTCGAGAGTGGTCTCCATTGCCCGGCCGGTTGCATCCTCGGCGTGAACAACGCGCCGATGACTATGTCCACCCTCGCGCGTCAGGTGCAGGCGTCCGGCCCGTTCAGGAGCGGAATCGCGGGTAAACCCCACGCCTTGCTCGATTAGCCAGTTGATTGCCTCTGGCCCGTGGCTAACGACAAACTCGACGGAATCCTCATGGCACAACCCGGCACCGGCGCGCAGGGTGTCTTCGACATGTGCGGCAAAGGAATCGGTTTCATTCAGCGCGGCAGCGACGCCCCCCTGGGCATAGAAGCTGGAGCCTTGGGTAAGTTCCGCCTTGGCCACGACCGCGACCCGTGCGGTAGGCGCGATGCGCAGCGCCAAACTGAGGCCAGCCAGGCCCGCCCCCAGAATCAGGACATCGGCCGCGATTTCCGGCTGTCTAGCGGAGATTTGAGAGGACATTCAGGCCTCAGAGCCGGGAAAAAGAAAGGATTTGACGGTAGTTTTGGGTTATCATCCTGCGCAATTCCGGCCCCGGGTGGGATCATCAATCTGCAATGGTTCATTTCAGACTTACAGACTAAAGATAACTATAACCATGAATGGCTTAACGAGGCGAACTTTATTTTGCATGCATGGTCTGTAGAAGTGACGCGCTGCGTTATGCCTACACGCTAAAAGGGGACGTTCTGGCATGGTCGAGCGCAGTGTCGATCAAGAACTGGTGGTACGGGTACAGCGTGGTGACAAGGCTGCTTTCGACCTGCTGGTCAGGAAATACCAGCACCGGATAGCCAAGCTGGTGTCGCGCTACGTATCCGACAGATCTGAGGTCGAGGACGTAACTCAGGAGGCCTTTATCAAGGCCTACCGAGCCATTAAGGGTTTTCGCGGCGATAGCGCGTTCTATACTTGGTTATATCGAATCGCTATCAACACCGCCAAGAATTATCTCGTATCCCAGGGACGGCGGCCTCCGGCCTCGGACATGGAAACGGAGGAAGCGGAGCTGACTGAGGCGGGTGTGAGTTTGCGTGACGTGATGACGCCGGAGCGGCATCTGTTGGCAGACGAAATTGGCCGCACGGTGGAGCGGGTGATTGCTTCGCTGCCCGAAGATTTACGTACGGCAATTACGTTGCGTGAGATCGATGGATTGAGTTATGACGAGATTGCTGCAGTGATGGATTGCCCCATTGGAACAGTACGGTCGCGGATTTTCCGGGCGCGCGAGGCGATCGATTCGCAATTGCGCCCCCTGCTAGAGGGCTGAACAGGCCAATAGGGGGATGAATATGGTGGACGGTAAATACCAGAATGGTTCTCATACGACTGGGGACGTGATGAAGCAAAAAATTTCCGAGCTGCTGGATGAGGAGCTTACCGACAGCGAAAGCTGCAAGGTGCTTCAAGGCGTCGCGCAAGATCACGAACTGCGCGGCGTATGGGAGCGCTATCATCTGATCAGTTCGGCGATTCGCAAGGAGCTGGATATAGTCGTTGACGCGCGTTTGGCCGACCGGATTGCGGCGACTATCAATGCGGAGACCGTGGTACCCATGCGCCGGCGTGTGGCGGATGTAGTCTCGCCGCGCATTGCCAAGTATGTCGCCGGCCTCGCTATTGCGGCATCAGTGACCGCGGTGGCGATCATTAGCCTCCAGCCATCCCGGAACGCCACGCCGGCGAGCCAGACCGCCGAAAGGCAGGCGGCTCAGGCGCAAGCGCTGACCGCTGACTCCCAGGCAGCCGGTATGCAGAACCCGGCTTATCCCAGCGCACTCAATGCCTTCCTCGTGGAACACAGTGAATTCACGCCTGCCGCCGGTATGAACGGCATGATGTCTTATGTGCGCGTCGTGGGTTATAACAGCGAAAAACCAGTTCGATGAGTGTCCGCCGTCTGCTGTTTTGTTCTGCGCCGCTTTTTCTCGTTTTCATTTCCGTTGCCAACGCCGCCGATATCGTCAATGACGCACACGCACTGCTCATGAAAATGGGCGATGCCGCGCGCAAGCTCAATTACCAGGGTACATTCGTTTATCAGCACGGCGACCAACTGGAAAGCATGCGCATAGTGCACAAGGTGGAAAAGGGCCAGTCGCGCGAGAGCCTGGTATCACTGAATGGCGCAGCGCGTGAAGTCATCCGCAATAGCCATGAAATCCAGTGCTTCCTGCCGGACGAGAAATCGGTCATGGTGGAACACCGGAAAGTTGATTCACGTAGCTTTCCCGCCATTGTTCCGGAGTCGCTTGAGCAGCTGGACAAGCATTATGTTATCCAGCTTGGGCCGACCGGGAGGGTGGCAGATCATGCGGTACGTGCCGTCGTGATTCAGCCAAGAGACGCCTATCGCTACGGCTACCAGCTCTGGGCGGACAGTCAGACTGATCTGCCGCTCAAGGCGATTCTGGTCGATGAAGGCGGTCATGTAGTTGAGCAATTCATGTTTACCAATGTGAAGATCGGTGGCTCCATCCCGGACAACGCCTTCAAGCCAAAGGTGAGCGATAAACACTTCGTTTGGTATCGCGAAAACGGTAACGTGACCCAGTCGCCTGGTCGCATGGGCGATTGGAAAGTGGAGCATCTGCCGCCTGGCTTCACGCTGTCGGCGCGTCTGATGCGCGCTGTGCCGACGCACAAGACCCCGGTCGAACATATCGTGTACTCGGACGGGCTGGCTGTCGTTTCGGTATTCGTAGAAAAGATCGAAGCGGGGACCCCCACAGATAACATCAACGGCCCGATACATGTCGGCGCGATTCACGTATTTGGAAAGGTAGTGGGAGATCATCAGATCACAGTCGTCGGAGAGGTCCCCGCGAGAACCGTCGATCTGATCGGAAAATCAGTGGTACCCGGCCCCTGATAACGGCATTTCCGGCGTGGCGGTGGACAGCCCTGCCGTGCGCCCGCAGGATGTGCTGTACTATCCTAGAATGAGGCGTTTCACCGCCCAGACCGCCCGCGCCGAGGCTCATTCAATCATGTTGAAAGGCAAGATCTTAGCGATGCTCGCCTTGTGCCTGTTCGCCGCTGGCAGCCACGCGGCCGAACGCGCGTTGCCGGATTTTTCGAGGCTTGTCCAGATTAACGGACCCGCTGTCGTGAATATCAGCACTACCCAGATTGTGCAGCACGCTGCGAATTCTGATCTGGAAGGGGCGGACTCGCCGGACGAAGGCCCCTTCAATGACCTGTTGCGCCACTATTTCGGGGAAGAAGGCGGCGGACCCCAATATTTTGAAAGTAAGTCGCTGGGGTCTGGTTTTATCATTTCGCATGACGGCTACATTCTTACTTGTGCCCACGTGGTAGAGAACGCAAGAGAAGTCGTTGTGAAGCTCACGGATCGGCGAGAATTCACGGCCCGCGTCGTGGGCGCTGACCGGCGCAGTGACGTGGCGCTGTTAAAGATCAACGCTGCAGGCCTGCCGACCGTAGCCCTCGGGAACCCTCAGGAACTGAAAGTTGGTGACTGGGTGCTGGCGATTGGTGCGCCTTTCGGATTCGAAAACTCGGCTACTGCCGGCATCGTATCCGCCAAGGGGCGCAGCCTTCCGCGTGAGAACTACGTGCCGTTCATACAGACTGACGTTGCCATCAATCCGGGCAATTCGGGAGGACCGCTTTTTAACTTGCGTGGACAGGTCGTCGGCATCAATTCCCAGATTTACAGCCGTACCGGTGGATTCACCGGACTTTCGTTCGCTGTTCCGATCGACATGGCTAAGGCCGTGAGCCGCCAGCTCAGGCTTCATGGCAGGGTTACGCGCGGCTGGATCGGAATAACCATCCAGGATGTCACCGGCGAGCTTGCCGAATCCTTCCAAATGAAAAATGCTCGCGGCGCCCTGGTGTCCGATATTCTGCCTGGCGGCCCGGCAGCCAATTCCGGCCTGAAGGTCGGCGATGTCGTGACGGAATTCGAGGGTCATCCGATAGGGCTTTCATCGGATCTTCCGCCGCTGGTCGGTCAGACGACTCCCGGCACCCGCGCGCACCTGCTTGTAATGCGTGGAGGCAAGCCCATGGATCTGAGTGTAACCATCGGCCAGCTGCCCCAGGAAAGCGTTGTCGCCAGTGCTGCATTGCCGCCCAGACGGGACAGCCACCGCGTTCTCGGGGTGGACCTGGCCGATCTTACCGCGGATCAGCGGCACGATCTGGGTATCATGCAGGGGGTCGTGGTGACGCGAGTTGGCGACGGACCGGCATTGGATGCGGGATTGCGGCCGGGAGACGTCATTGTGAGGTTCGATAATCGCGTGGTGGGCAACTTAAAGGATTTGCGCCAGCTCATCGCGCTGGCGCCGGCCGACCGGCCGGTGCCAGTGTTGGTCCGGAGGGGCGCCACCACGCTATTTGTTGCGCTTCGGGCCCGTAGTTAGGGCCTCAAATTGCCGCCGCAGGTAGTAGTCCGCGTTTCATGTGCTTGCCGAAAAGCGGTATCATGCAAGGCATTGGATTGCCGGACTACCCTCCCGGCACGGAAAACTGGTTTTGCACCAAAGGGCGCCGGTGGCGCCCTTTTGCTGTTTGGCAAATGACGGGTTAAGAAATATGCAGGCAAGAGAGCGCCTATGACCGCCTGGGACAGGCAGCTGATTCGCAATTTTTCCATCATCGCCCATATTGACCATGGCAAATCGACGCTGGCCGATCGATTCATACAGGTTTGTGGCGGTCTCGAGGCGCGCGAGATGGAGGACCAGGTGCTCGACTCCATGGACCTCGAACGCGAGCGCGGAATAACGATCAAGTCGCAGACGGTTGCGCTGAATTACAGCGCACGCGATGGCAAGACCTACCGCCTGAATCTGATCGATACGCCCGGACATGTGGATTTTTCCTATGAAGTGTCGCGCTCGCTCACGGCCTGTGAGGGCGCGCTGCTCGTGGTCGACGCGGCGCAAGGCGTCCAGGCTCAGACAGTGGCAAATTGCTATACCGCAGCCGAGCTC
>JAKBDW010000055.1:0-9079 GCA_021834245.1 Pseudomonadota bacterium | reverse complement strand
GGCAGGGCGCTCAATCGGGCGATTGTGGTGCAGATACGCGTCCGCCACATGAGCGAGACGATTTTCCACATCGTGACGCTCAATCAAGACCGGCTCGCCGCTCAGGTTTGCGGAAGTCGCCACCACGGGTGCGGCGAAGTCTTCGAGCAGCAGGTGATGCAGCGGACTGTAAGGCAGCATGACACCCACTTCATTAAGTTGCGGTGCGATGACCTCGCAAAGCAGGTTGTTCACGTGCTTTTCGCATAAAACAACAGGCCGCATCGGATCACACAGCATCCGTTCGGCGACATCCCCGATCACGACTGCCGCTCGCGCAGCTGCTAGCGGGTCGATGCTCGGCGCAGGAAACATGACGGCAAGCGGCTTGTGTGGTCGCGGTTTGCGCGCGCGCAGTCGTGCGACCGCCACCGCGTTGCTTGCGTCACACATCAGGTGGTAGCCACCTATGCCCTTTACAGCAAGAACGTATCCGGCACGCAGTGCAGCAACGCCGGCGGCAAGAGCGCCTTGCGTATCCTTGATTGGGGTCGTTCCCGGTGAGGCGAATTCCAATTCCGGACCGCAGTTTGGGCAGGCCAGAGGCTCAGCGTGAAAGCGCCGGTCTTTCGGGTCGTTATACTCGCGACGGCAGTCTTCGCACAGCGCAAAATTGGCCATTGTTGTATTCGGCCGATCGTACGGCAGTCGCCGGATTAGGGTGTAACGTGGCCCGCACTGGGTGCAATTGATGAACGGATAACGGTAACGCCTGTCTGTGTGATCGTGCAGCTCCTGCAAACAGTCGCCGCAAGCAAAGTAGTCCGGGGGGACATGAACACGTGCCTGAAGGCCGGGTGCACTATTAAGAATGACAAACCCTTCAGCCGCTTGCGGTTCAACTGTGGCGACGGACAAAATCCTGGGTTGCGCGAGAGGTGGCGCCTCGTTAATCAGCGCCCGGTTGAATGCGTCAAGCGCACTTTCTTCGCCTTGCGCATGTATCTCGACTTGTCCGCCCCGATTCCTGACCCAGCCACTGAGGGCGTAACGCAGCGCCATGCGGTACACGAAAGGGCGGTATCCGACTGCCTGCACTCGACCGGCAAGAGTCCAGAGTCGGGCCAAAGTTTTTGCAGCTGCAGTGTCCGACTGGATCGAGGTCCTGCTATCACGCATGAGCCGGGTGGGTCAGCGGGTCGTGCGACGATACGCGGAAAAGCGCAATTACTCCGCTTGCCCCAAGGCATCGGACCGAACCAACCGCGGCGCGCATATCGCGCCGCCAGTTGCGCCGGTTCTGCATGATCATGGGGGAACTCCTTCGCAATAGTGTGGAGCGTGGCGCCCTGGCGGAGTCGCAGCGCGGTACGAGCATCATTGCCGCGGTTCCCGGCGCTGTCAATGGAGTCTGTCAGTTGCGGCCAATCAGCAGATGGATTGGCCAGACGATCTGGCGCACGCTGCTGGCATCGCCCCAGGCGTCAGCAATCGCGGGTCGAATATGATCAAGTGGATCCTGGCCGGTCGCTTTCGCATAGCGAGTTGCCGCGGACCAGGTCTGCAGATATCCGAGAACGTCGTCAAGTCGCCAGGTAGCCGTCATCTGGAAGATGGGTGTTGCCTCGCGCCGGTATGGAAAGTCGATTGAGGTATAGGCCTCGTCGATGTAACGCCGTTCAGCAGGCCAGTAGGTTGCGAGAAACTCGCGGTTATAAGCGTCGATGATTGCATCTATCGCTGGGTTGGTGCGAAACAACCCGTAGCACCACGCAGCAAGCACACCGCCAGCCACCAGGACGCGGCGAACTTCCGCATAGAAGGCCGCCAGATCGAACCAGTGCAGGGCCTGCGCGACGGTAACAAGATCGACGCACTGTGGTGCGAGACCCGAGTCCTGCGCTGTGGCGACGCGATAGTGTACGCGAGGATGTGGCGCCGCCTGGGAGATCTGGCTGGCGCTTGCATCACTCGCCAGCACGTCGTGGAAGAATTCGGCCAGCACACTGGCAGCCTGCCCGTTGCCGGTACCGCAATCCCAGGCGCGCGCGTGACCCGGAGCAATATCGGCAAGGTAGGCGAAAAGATCATGCGGGTAATGGGGTCGGTGCCGCGCATAGGCGTCCGCGGACGCCGAAAAATGGTCCTTGAAGTTCATTGGCGGCAATGTCTACTCCTGACCAATCGTCGGGCTGATGCGTCGGTGCTGTCGGATAGCATGCACCGAAATCAGCAATAGCGCCAAGCCGATCAGCAGCATGCCAAGGATTTCAGGCGGCGCCGGTTTCTCGTGCAGTTGCACTGCGGCGAAAACTACGCCAATGACTGGTGTGGCGAGGATACCCAGGCTGGCAACACCGGCCGGCAATGTATCCAGCGCATAGAGCCACAGAAACCAGGCGAGTGCGTTACCAAGAAAAACGTTGTACACGAGCGCGCCTACAAAGAGTCCGCTCCATTGCACCGGTGGTTCCGGCAAAAGCGCGGCGATAATAATCAGGCCGACCGCGCCGAACAACATTTGCCAGCTGGTGAGGGACAGAAGATCGAAGTTTTGCTGGCGGCGCAGGATTTTGGTGTAAAGCGTGCCAGCTGCCCAGAAAATTCCGGCAACGACCGCGATCAGATTGCTTTTCAAGTCGCCCTGCGGTTGCCATGGGGCTAATACCATGATCAGCCCAAGGAATGCCAACGTCACGGCAAATTTCTGTGCGCTCTGCATGCGCTCGCCGAGCACGATTTTGGCAAAAACGATGACCCAAAAAGGCATCGTGTAGGTAAGCACAGCCGTCTTGCCCGCCGCGCCGCTCACCAGCGCCCACATGGTGCAGCCAATGAAACCGGTAGTCTGCAGCAAACCAAGCCAAGCCAGTTGCAGGGGCTTCACTGGCCGCAAGGGGCGGCGAAGCGCGACTAGGATCATAAATAAGCTGGCGGTCGCCAACGCGGTGCGCAAGGCGGCGAAGGTGAAGGGACTAGAGAAACGCAAAGCGACCTTCAGGATTACCCAGTTATATCCCCAGATCACAGATAGCAGGACGAGTGCCACCCCGGCGGCCAGGCGGGAATGTCCGGCGATCAGCTGCCTCACGCCCATACAGTCCTAACGGGGAAGCTCGTTGCGAAAGGCACCTTTGTCACACCGGGTATTATTCGGCCTTGCAGGGTATGCGCAAAGCGGTATGAAAGAAACACTGCGCGGCCTTGCAGCCGCGCAGTGTGGTGACATCACTTACTATTCTTTAGTTTCTTGCCTTCAAAAACGACGGTTTGGTCAGGACGCATCTGCAGATAGCGGATGCCATGCTGCCTGACCAGGCGGCCGAATTCGCTCGGATCCTGGATAAGCACCGGAAAGGTGGCGTAATGTTGCGGGATGGCGATGCGTGCGTGTACAGCCTCGGCCGCGCGTGCTCCCATTTTCGGCCCCATAGTGAAATGGCCGCCGACGCATACTATGGCGACATCCGGGTGGTACTGCTCACCAATCAATTTCATGTCCGAAAAATAAGCAGTGTCCCCGGTGTCATAGATCGTAGGCCCGCCTTTGATCATGATCACGAAGCCCGCCGAGGGGCCACCGTAGACGATATCCGGTTCCTTTTCAGTGGCGAACGGGTTATCCATGCCGCTCGAGTGAATCGCATTGGTCATTGCCACCGTGACTTCGCCGTCAGCGATGGTAATCCTGCCGCCAATGTTCATTAGCGTATCAAATCCCATCTGATTCTTCGGGTATTCGAGGAGCTTCGCCATGTTTGTGCCAAGCTCGTAGTTGGTTACCAGGCGCGCGCCGGTCTTCTTGGCAAGTTCAACTGCGTCGCCCACATGGTCAAAGTGGCCGTGCGTGATCAGGATATAATCGGCCTTGTCGATCCCGGCAACCGGATCTTTGCCATTCTTGGCCTCCGGGTTCATCGGATTGCGCAGCCACGGGTCAATAAAAAGGATTTTTCCCTTGGGTGTCACAATGCGGAAGGCTGCGTGTCCGTACCAGGTGAGCTTGGTTTCGCCGGACCACGCTGCCAAGGGCAGTAGCAGCAGAAAACTGGCAACGAGGATTCTTCTTATGACCGTGGTCATGTTCATTCGTTTTTCTCCGGTGTCTGTCATCGGGGTGCACATTTGAATCAAATCACTGGCGGATTGCAAGTCACGTTCTTAACGCGGAAGCCTGCGCAGGAGCAAGATCACTGCGACATTCTGGTCAGGAGGCCGAGTGCGCCAATCCCGAGGAGGGCTGCAATTTCCGTCGCTGCGAGCCTGGTCCGAACGCGGCGGTCAGGTTCGCCTCGTGAAACCTTTATTTATCAGACGTTGGAAGGTCTCGGGGAAACAAAAGGCGCGCGCGCGTGATCGGTGATTGCGCGGCGCAAATGCAGTTCGTCGGCAATGCCGTTGGCCTCTGGATTAGTGCTCCGTACTATCGGCCGGCGCCTGGCGTCAAGTTCTTGACGTAACCAGCCGATCCACGATTCCAGCCCGCGATTGCGGCGCGCAGAAAGCGGCATGATCGGCGCCGGGTTGGCCAGGTCGCGCACCGCCTTTTCCGCGCGCTGCGGATCGAAATCGTCCAGCACGGCAAGCAAATCAGTCTTCGTCAGCAGCACCAGGTCGGCGGCCCGGAACATTACCGGGTACTTGGAGGGTTTGTCGTCTCCCTCCGTCACCGAAAGCAGGACAACGTTGCGGTGCTGCCCAAGATCAAAGCTGGCGGGGCAGACGAGGTTGCCCACGTTTTCAATGAAAACAATATCTACGCCTTCGAGGGACAACTGGTGCAGCGCCGAATGCACCATATGCGCATCTAGGTGGCATGCGCTGCCGGTGGTGATCTGTATTGCCGGAACACCTTTGGCGCGCACGCGCAGTGCGTCGTTTTCCGTTTCCAGGTCGCCTTCAATGACTGCGACGCGAAACACATTGCGCAGCGCATCGATAGTCGCCTCGAGCAGTGCCGTCTTGCCTGCGCCCGGAGACGACATGAGGTTAACGGCCAAAACCCCATGCTGATCGAAGTGTGCGCGATTGTGATGAGCCTGTATGTCGTTTTCATGAAGCAGGCTGCTCAGCACAGTGACGGCGGCTTTTCCGTCTTCGGTGCGCGAAAGCTTGCCGCCATCCCTGACCAGATGTTTATTTCCCGGGGTGATGTTACAGCCGCAGCTGTCGCACATAGATGATCTCCTGTTGTTCCGGCAAGAGCCGCCACCCGCGACGCGTTATTGTGCGCCGCTGGATTGCTGCGGTTGGCCGTCGGTCTCAAGCTCCAGGTTCTCCAGCAACATCTCATCGCCGCTAATAATCTGCGTATGCCAGTCGCCACAATGCGCACATAGCAGCCGATTTGCGGCGGCCTCCGATTCCGCACCGCATTGCCCGCAGCGCACACGTATTGGCAGACGCTCGATAACGAGATCGGCGCCCTCGGCGAGTGTGCCTGCACGCGCAAGCGGAAAGGCGTGCACCATCAGGTCTGGATCAACGCCGCAAAGTGGACCGATTCTCAATCGTATCGTGCGCACTCCCTGTGCGTGGTGCTGGCGGACTATGCTTTCCACCTGGGCAATCAGAGCGTGGCACACAGATAATTCATGCATAAGACGTTAATATCTGGTCGTACAGTTCCCACGCAGCGTGTGCCTCCTGCGCGGTCATCTTCTGTATGGCGTAGCCCAGGTGGATCATGATGAAGTCTCCGGGCGCAAGTGATTCGTCCTGTAGCAGAAACAGGTTTGCTTCGCGTTCCACGCCTTTGGCAGCGCAGCGCGCTGTAAATCCGTCAATTTCCAGAATCTGCATTGGTATCCCAAGGCACATGATTTCACCCATCGAGCTAGCCGCGCTACCTTCGCAGTATAAGCGCATTGTGCACTGCGATCTCAATCCAACCTCACCTGATTCCGCATATTACTGTGTGATTTCCCGAAAATTTTGATTTACATCAATAATCAACCTGCATGCCGGCGTAGTATCGCGCTGACGAACGGAGTCAAACCACCCGGTACGACAAGGACAGACAGCCGTGGATTTTTCTGTCGCGATGGATCGTATGACATAAGTGCTTCGGTCGTCCGCCATTCATCATGTGCGTCGGAACGACTTATGGAAGAGCCGTTGCAGTGTCAAGGCGTACTGGCGGAAATGCGCGGGAGGGATAGCCGCGAGTGGCCGAGATCGGCGGAGAATGCAGAGAATGAGAAAAAGAACCCTTGTGCTCGGTATTGGCAATACGCTGCTAGGAGATGACGGTGCTGGTATCTACGCGGTGCGCCAGCTTCAAGCGCAGTTCGACGCCACCACTGATGTGGAATTCCTTGACGGCGGTACTCTGAGCTTTACCTTGGCGGGATCGATCGGTGAAGCCGATAATCTGATTGTCATTGACGCGGCCGAGCTTGATTCATCACCTGGAACCCTGCGGATTTTCCTTGACCGCGACATGGATCAGTTTCTCGGGGCTAACCGCAAATCCAGCGTGCACGAGGTGAGCCTGCTCGACCTGATGTCGGTGGCGCTGCTCTCCGGCAATTTGCCGCGGCGCCGGGCTTTGATTGGCATTCAGCCGCAACATCTGGACTGGGCGGACGGGCCATCTGAAGCCGTCGCACAGGCTATCCCTATGGCTTGCCGAGAGGCGGCCAACTTGATTGGAGCGTGGCAATGAGCAATCTCGAAGGAATTCGCGTTGCTGTGACTGGTGAGCACCGCACACCGAGTCAAACGGTGGGAAACGTACTTGCCATTGTCAATGAGATTGAAGCCATGCTGGATGAATTGGTGGCTGGCGGCCCGGGTGCATCCATTGATCTGCGCAGCTTGCCAATGTCGCCCCATGACTACGAGGTCTTGCGTCAGGTTCTCGGTGACGGCGAAGTCAGCGCGGTCGTCCAGGCGCTAGGTCCGACGCACGTGCGGGAAACGGCGGTGAGCGGTGTGTGGTGGGTAAGTCATTGCAATGGTGACGATCAGATCGTGGCCGAGTTTATCGAGATAGCGCAGGCGCCGGCAATCCTAATGACACATCCGGACGATTTGTGTGATGCGAAAAATACGCTGCGAGCACAGCTGTCGCGGGTAGTCCAGACGGAATAACTCGTCCGCTTAATAACGGAAAGGGGGTATTCGATGTCGAAAGACAAGACTCTGGGGGAAACTCTCAGACAACAGGGAATTTCACGCCGTTCGTTCATGAAGTTTTGTGCTGCTACAGCGTCGCTGCTCGCGTTGCCGCCGGGCATGGCGACCGTAATGGCCGAAACATTGAGTCGTGTCAGGCGTCCATCCGTTATTTACCTGTCCTTCCAAGAGTGCACCGGCTGTGCCGAGTCGCTGACGCGTTCATTCGCGCCTACTTTGGAAAGCCTGATGTTCAATGCGATGTCCCTGGACTATCAGGAGACACTGCAGGCGGCGGCGGGTATCGCGGCGGAAACAGCGCGCAAAACGGCAATGAAGGAAAACTGGGGCAAGTACCTGCTTATCGTGGACGGGGCCGTTCCGCTGGAGAAGAATGGAATCTATTGCACCATCGGTGGCACCACGGCGCTTGATCACCTCAAGGAGGCGGCCAAGGGTGCCGCCGCCATTGTGTCGCTCGGAACCTGCGCGGCTTTCGGTGGCATTCCGCATGCCAATCCCAATCCGACTGGCGCTGTTGCGGTCAGTGACGTAATAAAGGACAAGCCGATCATCAATGTCTCCGGTTGTCCTCCGATTCCGGAAGTGATCACCGGCGTGCTGGCCCATTACCTCACTTTCGGAAGCATTCCGGAGCTCGATCATCTTGGTCGTCCGAGAGCGTTCTTCGGAGACACCATCCACGACCGATGCTACCGCCGTCCTTTCTATGACCAGGGCAAGTTTGCCAAGACCTTCGACGACGAGGGCGCGCGCAATGGCTGGTGTCTGTACGAGCTCGGCTGCAAGGGCCCGGTGACGTACAACGCCTGCGCCACAGTGAAGTGGAACCAGGGCACCAGCTTTCCGATCCAGTCCGGTCATCCGTGTCTGGGATGTTCCGAACCGAACTTCTGGGACAAGGGCGGTTTCTATAATCCATTGTCCACCAGCACCTGGAGCGGCAGCGAGGTGCTGGGAGCCGCGGCAGTAGCCGGTATCGGTATAGGGCTTGGCGCGGCAGTCGTGGCGCGGCGCCGTCAATCGAAGGCGAACAAGGAGAAATAGCCATGGACCTACTCGATTTTGCGCGCGGTCCGGCAATGCAGTGGTCTTTGGCAATTTTGCTTTTCGGCACGTTGTGGCGTCTCGTCGGCATCATCTTCCTGCGCCATAGCACCGACTACTCAAAACCGCGCAGCCAGGCGACAGCCTGGGGGGCGACGCGAACGATCGTACGCCGCATGTGGCCGCGCAAGGAATTCTGGCCACAGACCGCGTACGGGCAGTCGATCGGATATGTGTTTCATGTCGGGCTTGCAATCGTTGTGTTCGGTTTTGTCCCGCACATTCTTTTTATCCGCAATCTGCTGGGTATCAGTTGGCCGGGACTTCCCGGCCCCGCGGTCTATTTCATCGGCGTTGTTACCATCATGGCCCTGCTAATGGCGCTGGTCAGGCGTTTGACCAGTCCGGTGCTGAGGATGCTGTCGAACTTTGATGATTACTTCAGTTGGCTGGTGACGACAGCTCCGGTAGCGACGGGCCTGTTGGCAGTGGCGCACTATGGGGCGCGCTATGAAACGCTGTTGGCCGTGCATATTCTGAGCGTGGAACTGCTGTTCATATGGTTCCCGTTTGGCAAGCTCATGCATGCGCTTCTGTTTGCCTTTTCGCGCGGGACGACTGGCGCGGTTTATTCGCGAAAGGGGGCCAGTACATGAGTACTAATGTCGACAACCTTCATCCATTGGAAACCCAAGGTCCACGCTTGACCGTCAAGAAACCCGAAGTGCGCTATGACAAACAGGGTGAAATGTCGGATCCTGAACGTGTGGCGACGGCAATGCGCAGTTTCGTGCGGGAATTTGGTTCTGCGGCAGCGACCTACATGGAATCCTGCATCCATTGCGGAATGTGCGCTGAAGCCTGCCAGTATTACGTACAGACCAATGATCCGAAGTTCACGCCTATTTGGAAA
>JAKBDW010000413.1:0-9135 GCA_021834245.1 Pseudomonadota bacterium | reverse complement strand
ATAGCGCCGCTCCATGTTGGGAATGACACCCTCAAAGGGATGCTTGCGGCGCTGCGCACCGCCGCGATCGTTCAGATACGTAAAACTGATAAGTTCTTCACCGCTGCCGTACAAAATCGACTTGCGTACATGTGCCGGAAGCTCTTCGTACGGCGCATCGAGATCGAACTTGTAATGCTTGGCCAAGCATTCAAGCATGTGAAAATAAAATGCATTGCGTCGATCCCAGCCGCGGATGGCTCCCGAAGGCAGGCTGAGCGTGGCATCACTCACGACGCGTTGCGGATCGAAGAACTGACGTACGCCGAGGCCGTCGCAGGTCTGGCAGGCGCCGGCCGGGTTATTGAAGGAAAACAGACGTGGTTCCAGCTCGGACAGGCTGTAACCACAATTGGGACAGGCGTAGCGGGCGGAAAACAGATGTTCCTCGGCCGGTCTTGCATCGTCTTCCGGCAAGGTCGCGGCTCGCACCACGCCATCGCCCAGCTGCAACGCTGTTTCCAGTGACTCGGCGAGCCGTTGTTCCTGCCCTGGGCGCACTACAATTCGGTCGACCACGGCCTCGATTGTGTGCTTGTGGTTTTTTTCCAGATCCGGTGCCTGGTCGAGTTCCACCACCTGACCGTCTACCCGGGCGCGTACGTAGCCCTGCGACCGCAGCCCCTCCAGGAGTTGCACGTGCTCGCCCTTGCGTTCCTGCACTACCGGAGCAAGGAGCATCAACCGCGTTCCCTCGGGCAGAGTCATGATGTGGTCGACCATCTGGCTGACAGTCTGGGCATCGAGCGCTAAACCGTGTTCCGGACAGCGTGGTTCGCCCACGCGCGCGTAAAGCAGGCGCAGATAATCGTAGATCTCAGTCACTGTGCCGACAGTGGATCGCGGATTGTGAGAGGTCGACTTCTGTTCGATGGAGATGGCCGGACTCAATCCTTCGATGAGGTCCACGTCCGGTTTTTCCATGATGGAAAGAAACTGGCGGGCGTAAGCCGACAGCGATTCCACATAACGCCGTTGGCCCTCGGCATAGAGAGTGTCGAACGCCAACGAAGATTTGCCAGAACCCGAAAGCCCCGTGATGACGATCAGCCGATCACGTGGCAGATCGGCGTCGATGTTCTTGAGGTTGTGGGTGCGTGCTCCGCGGATGCGCAAATACCCACTAACATGGGGTGGGTTTTCCATGATCGTTCCCGGTTTCGGTAGAACATGCTAATATAAGCCCAATCTGCAATTCTGCCAAAACTCAAAACATGGCCCTGAAAAATATCCCCATGACGTCGCTTGAGCGCCGCTCGCTCGCTCTTCTCTCCAGTATCTATGCGATGCGCCTGACTGGCCTGTTTGTGATCCTGCCGATATTTGCCCTGTATGCGCACAAACTTAAGGGAAACACGCCGTTGTTGATGGGACTTGCTCTTGGTGCCTATGGTCTTACCCAGGCGCTACTGCAGATACCATCTGGGATGCTCTCCGACCGCATCGGACGCAAACCGGTAATTGCAGGCGGTCTAATAATCTTTGCCATTGGCAGTCTGATCGCCGGCAGTACCGGCAGCATCTGGGGTGTCATCATCGGACGCGCAATTCAAGGTGCCGGTGCGATCTCGGCCGCGATTATGGCGCTCGTGGCGGATCTCACGCGCGAGGAACAGCGCAACAAGGCAATGGCCGTGGTTGGCATGACCATCGGTGCCACTTTCATTCTGTCGCTGACCATCGGCCCCGTGCTCGACGGTCTAATCGGCGTCCCGGGAATTTTCATGCTGACCGCTATCCTGTCAGGAATCGCGGTGGCCGTCGTGCTGTTTCTGGTGCCTAAGCCTGTGCGCGTCCTGAAGCGGCAGAAGCGCTCCGCACGTGCCGATTTCGCCAAAATTCTCACCAATTTCCAGTTGTTGCGTCTGGATGCCGGAATATTTGTCCTGCATTTGGTTATGACAGCCATTTTTGTAGTGGTGCCACAAGTCATCGTGCGCTATCTGGGTCTTGGCGCGAGCCGCCAGTGGGAGCTCTATCTTCCGATCATGGTGGGCGGTTTCATCGCTATGGTTCCATTTCTGATGATGGCAAGCCGCAAGCGGCGCACCCGCGTGGTGTTGACGGGGGCAATCACACTGTTGGTGGTGACGCAGCTGGTGTTTTACTTTTTGAACCAGACGGCCATCGGGTTGATCACCGGGCTTTTTCTCTTCTTCGCCGCCTTCAGTCTGCTCGAAGCCATGTTGCCAAGTTTGGTGTCGCGTATCGCGCCGATCGAAAGCAAGGGCGCGGCCATTGGGGTTTACAGCAGTTCGCAGTTTTTTGGTGCCTTCACCGGCGCGACCCTTGCAGGTGCCCTGTACGGAGCATACGGCATTGGCGCCGTATTTCTCGCAACCACGGGCTTGTTGGTCGTGTGGTGGATTCTGGCTGTGACCATGTCTGAGCCGAAGCTGCTCGCGTCGCGCCAGTTGCGCGTGGGCGAGCAGACACCCTCGGCTGCCGAGCACCTGGCGCGCAAGCTGTCCGGCATCCCAGGCGTGGCAGAGGCCATTGTCATTGCCGAGGAAGGGGTCGCCTACCTCAAGATCGACAGGCATCTGTTGGACGAAAAGAGCCTCGAGCAGTTTGCCGTTTCTTGATCCTTTCGACGCGCGGCGCCTGCACCCGCGCGGGTGGCTGCTGATGCGGATGGTTACGCCGCCAGCAACCGTCGCTGTTTGCCTTGATCCCCAATGAGCGTGAACCCGGTTTAGGACCCGTACCGGACAAGTTGACTGCCGCCGGCTATCCTATTCAACGCCTGCAAGTTCCGCTTTGCGACTTTCGCTTTCAATCCATATTGGCAGCCAGTTAACCCAAACCTGACAGGTGCATGTGTTTAACGCCCGCTATTCGAGCGAATGGCGTTCCGTTTGTCGCTTGTGCTGTCGAAAGAATTGCCGTCATTTTTATTTAAGACTTCCAGTTACCGTTCAGTGGCACATGGTGAATTTGGCGCTATTCGCTGACTTGTTCCTTATCAATCAGTTCGACGCTCAAAGTGTTGATGGTGCGTTGGCCAATAGACCCCCGTCTTGCATCGATGACCCCGCACTCCTGGTGCCTTGCCATCTGTCGCCAATGGTTGACGGCCGCTATTTGCAGAATATGAGTGGGCCTAAAAAGTGACAGGGCGCGTTTGGGCCAAGGGATCATTGGCGCATTTCGATCAGAATCTGCATCCTACGAATGCCTGAAATAGGGACGTTGGCAGTTCTGCCCAGTAGAGCTGGCAAAGGGAGATTTAACTTGCCTTCCTTCGGCCAAACTTACCATCCCGTCAATGGATGCCGACCACGCCAAAGCAGCCGGGTCCGGCACAGCCCGCCCTTCTTCTGCTGTTTGAAATCTGTCGTTGGGTAAGCCTTTATTGAGTCGGCATGAACCAAGTTGAATCAGGCTGCATAGCGAACCGGGTCGTGTTCGACGTAGCGCATGATCCGCTCGGGCTGGCGTTGCTCGCTGCGCAGATGCCGGGCGGTCGCCTCGACGAGCCGCAGCTTCGTGCGTGCGGGCGCCAGCTTGGTGACGGCCTGCTTCGGATCGGCGTTGGCCATCTCGTCCGGGTTCAGGTCCGGGCTATAGCTCGGCAGACAGAAGACCTCGATGTCGTCATGGTGCTTGGCCAGCCACTCCTTCACCGGCTTGCTGTGGTGCGGCCAAAGGTTGTCCAGGATCAGGCAGACCTTGCGGTCGGCGTCCTTGGCCAGCCGCTTCATGAAATCGATCAGGATGCGGGCGTTGAGCACGCCATCGAAGATTTTCCAGCGCATGGTGCCGCGGTTGGTAACCATGGAAAGCACCGAGAGCCCATGTCATTTGTTCTTGACGCGGACTACCGGCGTCTGCCCCAGCGGTGCGTAGCTGCGGCCGCGCACGTCGTCGCTGCGCAATCCGGTTTCGTCTCCCCAATGAATTTCGGCTCCCTCGCGCTTGGCGCGCGCCTCGATTTGCAGGTGTTGCTCGTCGCGCCACTTCCTTACCGCCGTCGCCGACTGTTCGTTGGCCCCGTGCATCGGCTTTTGCGGCGTGAAACCCCAGCGCGACAGGTACAGACCCACCGTGCGAACCGCCAGCCGGATTGCGTAGCGCTGCTCCACGAGTTCGCCGACCGCCGTGCGCGGCCACAGCGCGTAGGGCATCTTCAACTGGTCGGGCGTCTTGTCCGTGATCAGCTGGCACACCGCCAATTCCTGCGCTGCGCTCAGCAGCCGCCTTTCGCCAAACTTGTTCCTGCCCGGCGCGTCGTGCAACGCCTTAGCCCCCCGGCCGCATGGCGCTTGCAGATGTTGAACACGCTTGTGCGCCTCAACCCCGTCGGCTCGGCGATCACGTCGTAGGTTCGACCCGCCCGGCGAAGACGAATCACCTGCACACGCCCCTCACGTCGCGCTTCGCGCGATAGCGATCTCATGCGCAACCGGCACCGGGTTCACCGCGCATGAGTCGGTTTAAGAGGGTGGGCGCGACATGGCAGTCGTGTGGCGGGCATATCACGTTCAACAACCTCGCCCGCCTACCCGAAGCCAACCAGCTGCAGCCATTGACGCGATTGAAACGCTCGCCCGAAAACGCCCGCCCACCGGCAGTCGACCGACTCAATTGAGGCGGAATGGGCAGCTTGACGCCACGATTAGCACTCGCTAACATCGATCCCATGAAACCAGACACCTCAGGCCGCAGCTATTTCGATCCCGACGATGCACCTGGCAAGCGCGCGATCGTCGCCGCGGCGCTTGAGCTGTTCGCCAGCAAGGGCATCGAAGGCACTAGCGTGCGCGCCATCGGCGCCGCCGCCGGCCTCACCAATCCTGCGTTGTTTCGGCATTTTTCCGGCAAGGAGGCGTTGGGTTTATACCTATTTGAGCGCATCTTCCGCCGGTTCCGCGGCAGCTTGCCAGCGGTGAACGAGAGTCCGTTTGCCGATCAGCTGCGCGCCACGCTGGCGGCCTATCTGCGCTTCTTCGACGAGGATTTGCAGGCAGCGTTGTTCTTGCAGGAGACGCTGCGTCGCTTTTGGCCGCAGTTGTCCGCCACGCTGCGGCGTCAGTCGCTGATTGCGCATTTTCGCGCGCTGCTGGATGTCGGCGTCGCCCAATGCGTGGTCGACGCGCACGAGGATCCAAAGCTGCTGCTGGCGGCCGTGCTCGGTCTGCTGGGACAGCTCGCACGTCAGCTGAATTTCAACGAAATCCCGAGTCCGGCGATCAGCCATCTCGATGCCGTTCACCGTCTGGTTCTACGCAGCCTGAGCGCTCCGCCAGCCATGCCCCCTGCACAACGCCGCGCCACCCGATGACTATCCCTACACGATCAAATTGGATGCTCTACGGTGCTTACGGCAGCACCGGACGGCTGATTCTCGACGAAGCCCTGCGCCGCGGCCATCGCCCGGTGCTGGCCGGACGTGACAGCGCGCAGCTATCCGCGCTGGGACAGGCGACCGGCCTGAGCACTCTGCCGCTGCCGCTCGATGACGGCGCGGCGCTGCGCACGGCTCTGTCCCGCGTTAGCGCTGTACTACTTGCGGCTGGTCCATACCAGTTAACTGGGCAACCGATGCGCGCAGCCTGTCTCGAAGCGGGCTGCTCGTATTTGGATGTCAACGGTGAGATTGAGGACTTCAGCGCAGCACTGGCCTGCGACGCACAGGCGCGCACTGCGGGCATTGCCGTCATTGCAGGCGTTGGCTACGGTGTTGTTTTCGCAGAATGCCTGGCTGCGCAGTTGGCGCTGCGCCTGCCCGACGCGACTTGGCTACGCCTTTCGCTTGCCACGCAAACCGGAGCACGCAGCCGCGGCGCGCAGCTGAGCACGGCCGCTGCGATTGCAGCCGGCGGGCGCGAAATCTACCAGGGCTCCCTGCGCAAACGTGCGCTGGCCTTCTCTACCTGGCGCGCGCCAGGTGCCGATGCGCCCAAGATAAGATTCGCCGCAGCGCCACTCGCCGAGCTGCTGGCCGTGCAGCGCTCCACCGGCATCCTCAATATTGTCGCGGGCATCCCGCTATCGCGCGCCGCCGCCGCGCTGATGCGTAGCGCCGGACCCTTGCTCGGCAAGCTGCTGATGCGGCAAGCCGTGCGAGCAGCGAACACGGCCATGGCCAGCCCATCAGCCGCCGCGATCGCGGCGCTGCGCTCGCGCGTGTGGGTGGAGGCCGGCAACGCAACGGGCGAGCGCGTCGCCGCCATGCTAGAGACCGGCGAGGGCTATCGCGCGGCCGCTGCCGCTGCGGTGCGCGCCCTGGAGTTGCAGCTGCAAGCGCCCCGCGTCGGCGCTCGCACACCAGTGCAGGCATTTGGCGCGAGTTTCGCCTTGCTCGTGCCCGGCACGAGCATCCAGGAGCTTTAACCAGCATGGCAATCAACGAGACGCTACTCGCCCAGGTGCTCGGCATTGTCACACTCGGCTTCCTCGGCGGATTCTGGTTTCTCCCAGGTGGCGTATTGGCGCTGCGCCGCCGCGCGCTCGGCGAACTGCAGGTGGACGTGCGGCCGGGATATAGCCCCGATACTCTGTACCGCCTGTTGCAACTTTACGGTCGCGACGGCGTCCGTTCGTTCCGGCACATGCTGATGGCTGACATGATCTTCCCCGCGGTGTACGGGGCTCTGTTGTTCTTGCTCGGCGACCTAGCCGCTGCGGCACACCCGGCAGCCGCCGGGGCCGCCAGCGTTGTGTGTGCGATGGCCATCGCCGCCGCATGCTTCGACTACATCGAAAACATCTTTCTTCTCTATGTGCTGCGTCGCCTGCCGAGACGACAGGCCTTCGCTGCGCGCGCAGCGGGCATTTGCACGACCTTGAAGATGCTTAGTATCGTCGCCGTACTGGGGATGCTCACTATCGTTTTACTAAGTCCCGCCGGGCGCTGATTGTTCCCGGGGCCGCTGGTACACAGCGAGCCTCACAGAGTTCCAGCTGGACTTTCTGAAAACAGCCGATCGCGACCTTCCGTGGTCGGCTGTTGTCGGTCTCCCCAAAAGGATGAGCGGCTGGTTTGTGATGGGCCCACCAGCAGACGCCAAGACACAATCGCTTGTCCTGCTGCATGTCGGGTGGCGGTAAAAGCGGTGGCTGTGCTGCGTAATTGGCTGGCCACCTTGACGGAAACGTCGGGACCGCATGCGGCTGAGCGGCTGCACATCGATCAATCGCCGCTGTCGCGAGCCATCAAGGATCTTGAATATGATCTCGGGACGCAGTTGTTCTAGCGCACGCCGCACGCGATTGACCTGGGTGGGGCAGGTGTTTCTTGACGAAACACGGCGCGTGCTGTCGGCAGTGGAGCAGGCCAAGGCCAGCGCCAAAGCGGCTGCCACAGGCTACCGGGGTACGTTGCGCATCGCGTTGTCAGATGGCGTCGCCTCGTCGCGGCCTGCCGCACTGCTTGCGCAGTGCCGTGAAGAGGAACCGGACACCGATGAGCTTTTATTCGCGCTGTTTGCCGCAGGCTACGGGGCGAGCCTGATCAGTGCGACGGAGATCGAGGTCTGCCGTCGCCCCGGTGTGGTGGCACGCCCGCTGGCCGGGCGTTCATCCATGTTCACGACGTACCAGCTGCGGCCCGACATCGAACCGTCCGCACAGTTGGGCCATTTCATCGACCGGCTCAATCCGGTCGAGACAACAGTTCGGAACGAACCCCCGTGAAGTTCGGCGTGCTCATCCCACTACGCAGGGGGACGTGACATGAAGAGGACCTGCGTGCTGCCGATGATCCTGGCGCTGGCGGCTTGCGGGAAGGCTGCGCCGATGGACCCGGTCGACTCCCTGGCTGCCAACCCTGATCGGCTCAAGGAAGTCATGCCTCTGTGCCAGGAAGGCCACGCGAAGTTGGGCGATGCCACCCGCAACGCGGCGAGTATAGACCGTGAATTTTCGATTGAGGACGCCGCGCCGCTCGTGCCTAACGGGCAAGCCCAGTGCACTTCGGCAAGAATGTCATTACTATGAATGCCGACCACGCCAAAGCAGCCGGGTGCGGCACGGTCCGCCCATCTTCTGCTGTTTGAAATCTGTCGTTGGGCGAGCCTTTAACCAAGTCCGAGGTAAACCCATGATTAATTTGTACACGATGAAAAGCGCCAGCCCGAATGTCCGCAAGATAACGATTATGCTCAGGGAAGTCGGACTGCCATATAGGATCAGGCACGTGGAAAAGGGCGGTGACGGGAAGCACGCAGACGATTTTCTTGCTATCAATCCGAATGCTACGGTGCCGGCAATTGTCGATGAAGACACCGGCAGCGCTGTTTTTGAGTCCGCGGCAATACTTTATTACCTGGCGGAAAAGACCAAGCAGCTTTTGCCTCACGACTTGAGTGGTCGGGGCGAGGTGGCGAAGTGGTTGTTGTTCGAAGCTGCGAACATTGGACCTTCAATGGGGGAGCTCTACTACTACATGCTCTACGCCGGCGATGATGTGCCGGAAATCCATCTTCAGCGCTACAAAGACAAGCTCGCACGATACTGCTCGATCCTGGACTCGCAGCTGACGGGACGGGAGCACCTGTGTGGGCGGTATTCGATCGCGGATATTGCAATATACCCATGGACGATTATTTTGGAAGACATAGCTGGAATCAACTTGAGCGAATATCACCATCTACACAGCTGGGCGAACGCAATAGGAAGACGGTCAGCTGCGAAGTCGGCTGATGAAGGGACAACAGAAGTAGTGGATGGAATTCCATATGCCACCACTTAGGACTTCCTGCGCCAATTGGTTAAGCAAAATCGGGTGCAGAAAATCTCAGTCATGCCCATCGGCTAGTCGACAATTCGAATCAGTGCTAGCCGCAATGCTATCGCGCGGGGTTGCATTGAATTCGATCGTCTGGCCTCAATGGTGTTGATAAGTGTCTGAATGAGCGGGGTTTCCGGCCTTAATGACATGATCTACCAAATCGAGTGCAGGAGTTCGGTACGCACGATGGTCGGCAATGATTGATTCAATCGAGCGCAACATGGAGAGCGCGTTTGACCGTTTCTTGGGTCTGCACCGAGTTGCTTTAAAGTCTGACTCCTTTTGGCATATTAGACATTGTTTTTGTGCCGCCGCCGAATCGGCGACACAAGGATTCGGGCAGTTTGCAGCCCTTTTTAAGG
>JAKBDW010000155.1:5843-9175 GCA_021834245.1 Pseudomonadota bacterium | reverse complement strand
GACGGACAGATTCAGAAGCGTAAGGAAGAGATTTACAAGCCGCTCGAAACCTACCGTGTGTACGGCAACGAAGTCGTTGCCGGTACCGTCAACCCGAACTTCATCAATCCGCGGCAGGGTCTGGATCGTCTGCAGAAGCTGATGGATGAGTACTGCGGTGGTTTCGGTGTGAACTACATGACCAACGACAAGCTGCTGAACATCGGTCTGAAGAAGATGGCGATTCTGGGCGAAGATCTGGAAAAAGTGGCTGCTTCCGATATCCATGAACTGCTGCGTGCATGGGAACTGAAGCATCGCTTCCTGACGTCAGAAGCCGTGTTCCACCATACCTTGTTCCGTAAGGAAACCCGTTGGCCGGGTTACTACTACCGTGGTGACGCCATGAAGCTGGATGACAAGAACTGGCACGTACTGACGGTCTCTCGTCGTGACCCAAAGACGGGCGAGTACACCATGGAAAAAGCTCCTCTGTATCACCTAGTCGGTGACCTCGAGGACAAAGACCTGGCTAAACTGAAAGCAGAAGGGTCGCACTAAGCAAATAGTGGCTTGTTGTTGAAAGCCAGGATTCTATTTGCGGGAAAAAAGGACTAACATGTAATGTGTTGGTCCTTTTTTTTATTCAATGAGGCCTGCGTAAGTGAGATTTTGTTGCGTAAGTGAGATTTTGTTATGAGCATTCTTGAAAAAACCGATGAGGAGATTCTAGCGATTGCCAATCCGATGTGGGCCGATCTCATCAAATATTCGAATGAAGGAAATTACGGCGCTTTTACCCGACATTTTTCGTCTTCGTTTATTCAGGGGGCCAACGAAATCGAAATGGGTAAACAGTTTGCGAGAAGCGACTTGGCCAAAAACCTGTCAGAAGATTATAAATATCTCGGCACGATCCGCCGTGGCGAGTACATCACTGTTTTGTATAAAGTAATACACAAAGAAAATAACGGCGAATGGCTCGGCAGACTGGTGTTGGGTTATGAGAAAGAAAAGGTAAAAATTTTTGGTGCCACGTTGTTTTAGGCAAGGTTGCTCAATATGTCAGACTCAATTGAAGACAATAAATTCGTTGAATTGAATTACAAGGTCATCGATAACAAGACCGGTGACGTCCTGGTTACTGTAGAGTATCCGTTGGGTTATGTGCACGGAGCAAATGACGTGATGTCTGAACAAGTGACCAAGGAGCTGTATGGTAAAAAAGTCGGTGACATCATCGAAGTGCCCGTAGACACGACACTGTTATACGGCGAGAGAGATGAATCACTGGTATTTACCGATCGAATCGAAAATGTCCCGGAGGAATACCGGGAGATCGGCATGACCATCACCATGGAAAATGAAAAAGGTGAGATGAAGAGTTTTATTGTGACTCGGTTCGATGACAAGACCCTAACTGTTGATGGTAATAACCCTCTTTGCGGCCGAGAAATCACTTTCGTGCTGGAAGTGTTGTCGATACGTGATGCTACCGATGAAGAAATCGAACATGGTGGTGCGGTCGATGCCAATCCTGACCTGAATGAAATACTTGCGCGCGCGCAATGAAATACTCGACCAATTACATTCTATACCCGGTCAACAGGGCCCTGGAGCGCGCTGTCGCCGATTCGCTGCATTTGTTGGGCGATGAAGCGGCAGCAGCGGCCATGCCGGATACGCAGGTAGCGGTTGCGGATAGGTTTCTTTACACACGGGGAAATTATGAATTGCATCATTTCAGTACGAATGTACTGGAATCTGCACAAGCTGCGCTTGAATCGGCGTTAGCAGCAGAAGGCGATAGTCTGGTTCGTGTAACTCGACTGAATAACCTGGGCAACGTGCTGGCCGCGCTCGCACAAATTCGCGGGAATGCCGATCTTTATCGCCAGTCTATTGCGTCATTCGAGAAGGCACTCGAACTGGTCAGCCAGGATGCAGCTCCGTCTGAATGGGCCGAGACACAATCCAATTTGGGAACAGCGTTGCAGGCGTTGGGCCGAAACGAGGCGAATGCAAAATTACTGAATACGGCGGTCGATGCCTACACCGCGGCATTACTGGTGTATTCAAGAAAAGAAACCCCGGAAAAATGGTTATTGGTCATGCATCAACTGGGCGCCGTGTTGCATTCCTACGGCCTCCTGCTCAAGGGTAACCGTACGTTGCACAAGGCTGTTGTTGCCTATAAAAATGCGCTGGCACTGCTTGATGCCGATAATTATGCATTTGAGTTAACCGCTACACATAATAACCGTGGCGCCGTTTCACACCACCTTGGCGAATCGGAAGAAAACCCTGAACGCATCGAAGAGGCGATTCATTCATATGAAAAGGCCTTAACCGTCAGTATGGAGCAGCAATTACCGTTTCACCTGGCGGCCATCGTTCGCGTGAACAAGGCGACGGCGCAAAATGTTCTGGCGAGGTTGGCAAAGGATGGTGTGCTTGCACAGGAAGTTGCCGATGAATTTGAATTGATCCTGGCGTGCTTCCCGCATGCATTGCAGCCACTTTGTGTAAAGCACTGTGAGGCGCAGCTGAATCAGGCACGTAAGCTGGCGGGAACTTCGGCCGCCGCGTAACAGATCATGCGCGGCGCGGCGTTTTTCGACTGCAGTGTTTGCTAAGAAGAGAAAATTAGATCGGGGGTTTGGAGTTTAGTGTCAGAAATAAAGCCAGAAAAAAGGCGCGATCCCAACAACCCGTGCCTGTTTTGCAAGGACCCACGAGGCGTGTCACTGGTGCATGAGCTCGCATACAGCGCCCGTGACACCTATGCGGTCAGTCCGGGCCATACCCTGGTCATCCCGAAGCGGCATGTCGCGAGCTTTTTCGACTTGACGCAGGCCGAGGTGACGGTTTGTATGGACCTTATCAATGAGGAGAAAAAGCGCATCGACGGCGAATTTAACCCGGACGGTTACAATATCGGGGTTAACGTGGGGCCGGCGGCCGGGCAAAGTATTTTTCATGTCCATATACATATCATTCCCCGCTACAAAGGCGATGTCGAAAATCCGCAGGGAGGCGTGCGACATGTGATTAGCCGAAATGCACATTACACGCGATAGAGAGTATAATTTCATCAGTTTTGTTTTAACCGTTGAGGAGCAATGACAATGAGTGACATGCCAGTATTTACCAGACCGAAGATTCCAGCCGGCAAAACCGAGTATGTAACAACGACTCAGAAAGAAATCACTCCGGGCAAGTTTTTTGTTGGCTATGAGACCACCTGGAAATCTTTCCAGAAAGAAGTGCCTTACAAGACTCCGAAGAAGCCTTGAGGCAATCCGCCGCGCGACCCCGCCATGTCGCGCGGCGTCTCGGTGCAGAATAAGTTT
>JAKBDW010000155.1:0-5833 GCA_021834245.1 Pseudomonadota bacterium | reverse complement strand
AGAAAGAAGTACCCTACAAGACGCCCAAGAAGCCCTGAGTCCGTTTGCCGCGCGGTCCTTCAAGAATCGGCGGCGAGCCAATGTAAAGTATGTGTACCAGGCACGCTCGATAGAGCGTGCTTTTTTTTGGATTTATAAAACCGGACACAACGAGGCCAAGTAGACCCGTCCCGAGGGTTGGCGGAAGGATGCAGCTACAGATACTTGAATTAAAGCTTAAACACGCTGAGACAGCTGATACTCCACGTTAATAAATGCGCCAATATCGGCCAGAAAGCGAATGGTTCTGGCACCGAAACCGACATCGGGTACGGTTTCATTTTTATCTACCGATAACACCAGGACCACGCCGATCCTCGGCGACAGGTTATGGCTTTTACAGATTTCCAGTATCTTGTCCTTGACCGGCTCGAGTTTCTTGATCAGCTCGTCCGTCAATTTATAAACGTCGATATCATCGGTGACTGTCTTGGTCGACAACTCCCATGAACTCAGCGCCGGCTTGTCAAGCTGACTGTTGGCGCCGGAAGCATCGATCGAGGTGGGCTGTATGCCAAGATGCTGTGTCACGTGGTCGGGGTTAAAATGATAGCCCGCCAATGTGAAGTGGGCCCGCGCTTCATTACTTGCCAAGATTTTCCCCTCAGCGTCAATTGTTAAATATTTTCTGAGCCATCAAGTATTAAAAATTTGCGTGATAATTCCTAGCTTGTCCAATCAGGTCCAGTTGCGCTTGGTACACGCAACATGTGAAAACGTTTTCGAGATTAATCGTCATGCATAGTACCACTGGTTAATCTGCCATTGCCAACCTTCGGTTCTCATTCCCCTTGGGGTGAACGACCACCCAAAAATAAAACCGGCGCCCAGAATCGGCGCCACGTTTTATTTTTTTGGTGTCACCATGACCTTACCCCATTTCCCTGTGGCTCACTAATTTTCAAGCAAAGAGTTTTTGTTAACCGTCTTTAATTGCAACCTTAGATAGATGGAGAGCCGCCATGCCAACCTATGTTCGTACCGACAAGTGCGATGGCTGCAAGGGTCAGGACAAGACCGCCTGCATGTAAAACCATGGGTGTTCTAAAAGCCTATCCACGTGACGTCTCCGGAAAAGCGCCAAGCGGACGTTGGCCGGGCTGGGATCCGATAGATCAGGAGTTCATCATTTAACCAACACGGCGGGAGAAGTGCCTCGACGGCCGCTATGGCCGGAGATTGTGTGAAAACGGGAACTTGATCCCTCGCTGTTGATCCATGTCATTAGGCATGGACACCGAGGGCAAGATGAAGCGATTCATCCAAGGCGATAACAGGGAACAAGCCACGCTGTTGCCGGATCGGCTTGACGACTACATTGGCGAAGACAACCCGGTCCGAGCAGTCGATGCGTTTGTCGAGCACCTCGATCTGATAGAGATGGGTTTTGCCGGTATGGTGCCAGCGACGACCGGGCGCCCCGCCTACCACCCGGCAGTTCTGCTCAAGATCTACATCTACGGCTACCTCAACCGCATCCAGTCGAGCCGGCGCCTGGAGCGCGAAGCGCAGCGCAACATCGAGCTCATGTGGCTCACCGAGCGCCTCGCACCAGACTTCAAGACCATCGCTGATTTCCGCCATGATAATGGTCCAGCGATCCGCAAGGTCTGCCGCAAGTTTGTACTGCTGTGCCGGCGGCTCAACCTGTTCACGCAAGCCATCGTGGCCATCGACGGCAGCAAGTCCAAGGCGGTGAATGCGCACGATCGCAATTTCACCCGAGGGAAACTGGACAAGCGGATGCGGGAGGTTGAACGCAGCATTGATGAATACCTCGCGGCAATCGGGACGGCAGATCGCAATCCGGTCGAAATCGATCAGAAGGATATGTTCAAGCTCTGGCTGACGGGGCCGATGAAGCCCATCACCAAGTACGGTGGCTTGCCCAAACCTACCGGCTGCGTATAGTTCTGATCTGTCGTATACCGTCCGAATTGACGCAACCGAAGGTGACGGATCTCGGTACAGACATGGCACGTGCACCGCGCGATGCATCCGTTCGCCGTTATCAACTTGAGATGGCTATGGACCCAGCCAGCCGGTTCCCGCTTGGCTGAATTGCCATGAGGCGAATCGGGGTGACATCTTAACAAGATCGGCTTGTGCGACCGCCGCCGTCTGCGCTATATCCGACCGGGTTGTTTGACGGTTTGGCTGTGACCAGTCATGTCGTGCATCGGAGCCATCCCCGGCATACCTTCCATGCCTAGTCTTGGAACAAATAGCGTTGTCAATCCGAACAACAATATGAGCGCGCCGGCGCCGCGGCGCACCCAGGGATTGCGGGCCAGACGTTTCAGCCAATCTGCAGTGATTCCGACGGTCAGCAGAGCCGGCAGCGTACCGAGGCCGAACGCGAACATCATCTCGCCGCCTTCCACCGCATTACCAGATGCCAACGCCAGTGCCAATGCGCTGTAGACCAGTCCGCAGGGCAGCCAACCCCAAACCAACCCGAGTCCCAGCGCCTGTAAGGGGCCAGTCACCGGAAAGAATCGCCTGCCCAGGGGCTCGATCCTGCGCCAGATGACGCTACCCAGGCGCTCCAGCCGGACGAGCACGCGCCACCAGTCGGCGAGGTACAGTCCCAGAGCCACCATGAAGACCCCGGACACCAGACGCGCAACCAGGAGCGCATATTGATGCGCGATGCCGTGGCTGAGCTGGCTGCCCAGATACCCGACCAGCACACCGGCCACGATGTAACTGGTAATGCGGCCAAGATTGTATGCGAACAGGTACGGCGCCATACGCCTGCGCGACGACCTGATTTCCGGGGCGAGTCCAACGGTGAGCGTGCCGACGATCCCCCCGCACATGCCGATGCAGTGGGTGGAACCCAGGAATCCAACCAACAGCGCCGAGAGGACTGTCAGTTCTGTATGCATTGGATTGATCGATGTAGCGTCGTCAAGGTCTTAACCATCACCTGCGGATGCATCGCATACCGGTAGGTGCGGCTCAGGCGGGTTCAATGCACCCGGATGTCGACATTGGCGCGCTTGAGGCTTTCCGGCAACTTGATGGTGCCGTCACGCGGCACATACATGGATCCAAGGAGACGCCAGTTTCCGGCCTCAAGTTGTACATACCAGTGGCCTGGCACCAACTTCGGAATTGGTCCCTGATAAAGTCCGTGCCCATCACCAGTGATCGTCGTGCGTTGATCGTGCCCAGAGCGAGTTGCGTACATCCACTTGACCTTGATCTGCTGAGGCAGCGGCGCAAGTTTGCCAGGATGCAGCTGCACGGCCACATCACCGCCAGTGTAGTGCAGTTGCAACATCGCCGTCAGGCCATATTGCCGCGCCGCGTTGTCGCGGTCGAGCACCTGGTTGATTGCCAATCCGTCCTGATAGTAGTCATCGTCAACTAGCCCGTCTTCCGTGGTGATCGAGTAGTAAAGAATCAAGAATCCCATTACCACCGCGGTCATCGGAATCACAATCAGGACCCAGACAAATGGTTCGCGGTACCAAATCACCTTTTGTGTTGCGGTATTCATATCTAGTCTTCTCCAGGAATTGGTCCGAAAAATCGAGCAGCGTCAGTTGCTCGCAGTTTAGGGTTGTCCTCGGCCTGCACAGCAAAAGTGATCGGCGTGCTGCGCAGCTTGAGCACATCAGGGTCGACCTTAAGTCGCACGGCAACCTCCGACACCTGCCCTGCAGCCAAGGTAACCTTCGGGCGATCAGATGCCAGAGTCATGCCTGGGATGCCGCTTGCGCTAAGAACATAGGTATGCGGATCATTATCCATATTCATGATTTCGAGAGTGTAGACGTTCTCGATCAACCCCCCGCTGGCCTCGCGGTAAAGCGCGTTTCGGTCACGCATGACGTCGACACGCAGCGGGACGCGTGTCAGGACCGATACGACAAGCGACGTCCCGATGGCCAGCAGGACGGCTCCATAAATCAACACCCGCGGACGCAGCAGGCGGCTAGGTTTTCCTTCTAGCGCGTTTTCGGTTGTATAACGGATGAGTCCTCGTGGATAGCCCATCTGGTCCATCACCGAATCGCATACGTCGATGCATGCGGCACAGGCGATACATTCATACTGCAAGCCTTCGCGGATGTCGATGCCGGTCGGACATACTTGGATGCAAAGGGTGCAGTCTACACAGTCTCCCAAGCCCCGGGATTTCGGATCAACAATCCTATTGCGCGCGCCGCGCGGTTCTCCGCGCTTTTCGTCATAGGAAATGATTAGGGTATTGCGATCAAACATGGCGCCTTGGAACCGGGCATAGGGGCACATGTAGGTACAAACCTGTTCACGCAGCCAGCCCGCGTTGCCATAGGTCGCGAATCCGTAAAAGAAGATCCAAAATGTCTCCCAGGGGCCAAGCAAAAAATGCAACGATGAGCCGCCGAGCTCGCGAATTGGCGTAAAATATCCGACAAAGGTGAAACCGGTCCAGAGCGAAAACAGGATCCATGCGCTGTGTTTGGCACCGCGCTTTAGCAGCTTCTCGCGGTTCCATGGCATTTCGCTGAGTTTCATCTGTTTCATTCGATCGCCTTCAATGCGGCGTTCGATCCACAGAAAGACCTCGGTCCATACCGTTTGCGGACAAGTGAATCCGCACCATACCCGCCCGGCGACCGCCGTGAACAGAAATAACGAAAGGGCAGACAGAATCAGCAGCGCAGTGAGATAGAACAGATCCTGCGGCCAAAATGTCCAGACAAACAAATTGAATTTGCGTCCAGGTAGATCAATCAGGAATGCTTGGCGTCCAACACCCCAGTTAATCCACGGCAAGCCGTAAAATATGCCCAAGGTAAGCGTCGCCATAATGATGCGCGCGTCGGCAAAAACGCCGCGCACCATGCGCGGGTAAACCTTCTTGTGGCTGGCATACAGCGACTCCTGAGCTGCATTTGCTTCAACCAACGTGACCACCCGTTGATGCTTTTTCGGGCGCACGTTGGCATATGCCGTACTTTTGGTAGCATTTGCTGAAGATTGTTCCTCGGCAGACTGGCGCTTGCCCGCGACCTCAGCCTGCGCCTCGACCAGCGAGGGAATGCGCTGGTCTGAGGTCGCGGGTTCAGCTTTTGGTTTGTGATCTTGTGGCTCGGGCGGGTTCACTGGCTGGTGGTGCTGGGAACTTTATGCGACAAGCTATAGACATAGGCAGCCAACAGGTGAATCTTGGCGGCGGTCAGAATGTCCTTGTGTGCAGGCATGTGTCCATGGCGCCCGAAGGTAATTGTCTTGATGACCGTTTTCTCGCTGCCTCCGTAGAGCCATATCTGGTCCGTAAGATTGGGCGCACCAATGATCTGGTTGCCCTTGCCGTCAGGACCGTGGCATCCGGAGCAGAACTGAGCAAACGTGACTTTGCCGCGCGCGGCGGCGGCATCATCGACTTTACGGCCGGACAGGCTCAGAACGTAGTTGGCGACATCGTATACCCCGTTCGTCCCGAGCACGGGGCCCCAGGCCGGCATGGTGCCCTGGCGACCATCCGTGATGCTGGCTTCAATCTGGTCCGGCGAGCCGCCATAAAGCCAATCGTTATCGCGCAGGTTGGGAAAACCCGGCCCGCCACCGGCATCTGAGCCGTGGCAGTTGGTGCAATAGGTCATGAAGAGCCGGTGGCCCATCGAAACTGCAGCCGGCTCGGTTATGAGCACCTTGATGTCTTGGTGCAGATACTTGTCATAAAGCGGGCCGTATTTCGCGTCCGCTTCCTTCATCTCCTGGTTGTACGAACCGACTTCGGTCCAGTGAAGCAAACCTCCATAGATACCGGATCCCGGATAGAGAACCAGATAAA
>JAKBDW010000113.1:3231-9250 GCA_021834245.1 Pseudomonadota bacterium | reverse complement strand
AACATTGACGAGGCAAGTGATGAAAAAGGAAATAATACAGACCACCGACGCGCCACAAGCCATTGGCACGTATTCCCAGGCCGTCAAGGTCGGTTCGACCGTTTACTTGTCCGGACAAATACCCTTGGTGCCGGGGCGCAGTGAGCTTGAGTCCGGCTCAATTCGCGACCAGGTAGTCCGTGTGATCGAAAACCTTGCAGCCGTGGCGCGTGCCGCCGGCGGTGGTCTGGCGGATATCGTCAAGCTGAACGTCTATCTTACAGATCTGGCAAATTTCTCCGTCGTCAATGAGGTAATGGCCGATTATTTCCGCATACCGTACCCGGCGCGCGCCGCCGTGGGTGTCGCCCAGTTGCCGAAGAACGCATCCGTCGAGATGGATGCGGTTATGGTTCTCGAGGGATAAACGGTAGCGTTTTCTGCGGACAATGGAAATCGAGCTGCAGCCAGTATCGGTGCTCCGGGGAGTTGGCCCGAGGGTGGCCGAAAGGCTCGAGCGTCTGGGGTTGCGCACAGTTCAGGACGTTCTCTTTCACTTGCCTTTTCGCTACCAGGACAGAACCCGTCTGACGCCCGTTGGTGGCCTGCAACCCGGCAAGGAGGCGGTGTTCTGCGGAAGAATCGAGCTTGCTGACGTGGTCTATCGTGGACGGCGTACGTTGCTGTGTCGGGTGAGCGATGGCACCGGCAGCGTCTTTTTGCGTTTCTTTCATTTTTCCGGCGCGCAGCGCAACGCCCTGCAACGAGGCAGCATCTTGCGCTGTTTCGGTGAGGTGCGCAGCGGACCAATGGGTCTTGAACTGGTGCATCCGGAATACGAGCTGCTTGCCGAGCACCAGGTCCCGGCACCGCAGACCCATCTCACGCCGGTCTATCCGATAACCGAAGGCGTGAGTCAGCTCACGTTGCGCAGACTCGTTGGCGAAGCGCTGGACAGCAGTTTGCGACAAATTCGCGAATGGTTACCGCAGGAGGTGCTGGCGCAATTCAGCTTGCCGACTTTGCAGGATGCATTGGAATTCGTTCATCGGCCGCCGCCGCAAGCCGAAGTCGATCGGCTGGAGCAGGGGTTTCACCCGGCACAGCAGCGCCTCGCCTTCGAGGAGCTCCTGGCGTATCACCTCAGTCTTAGAAAGCTCAAGGAACGGACCCGCCACCAGCGCGCGCCCACCATTAATGCAAATGGTGGACTGCTAGATCGATTGCTTGGCGCTCTTCCCTTCTCGCCGACCGCCGCCCAGCGTCGGGTCATCGACGAGATCGCGCGCGATCTGCGCCAAAACCGACCGATGCAACGTTTGGTGCAAGGTGACGTTGGATCCGGCAAGACGCTGGTCGCCGCCGCCGCCGCTCTCTATGCCGTCGAATCGGGATGGCAGGTGGCTGTAATGGCGCCGACGGAGCTTCTCGCGGAGCAGCACTGGCGCAATTTCACGGGCTGGTTCGAGCCTCTCGGCATCGAGGTGGCCTGGCTTTCAGGTAGCCTCAATGCCAAGACGCGACGATCGATGTCGCAGCTTGTGGCTTCAGGCAGGGCGTCGGTAGTAGTTGGTACGCACGCCCTTTTTCAGCGTGAAATCGAATTCAGCCGGTTAGGTTTGGTGGTGGTAGATGAACAACACCGCTTTGGGGTCCATCAGCGCTTAATGTTGCGCCAAAAGGGCAGTGGCGATGGGCAACTGCCGCATCAGTTGATCATGACTGCCACGCCCATACCGCGTACCCTGGCGCAGGCAGTTTACGCTGATCTCGATGTTTCCGTTGTCGATGAACTCCCGCCGGGGCGCCAGCCAGTTGAGACAGTGGTGATTTCTGACCGACGCCGCGCGGAAGTAATCCAGCGCGTGCACCGCGCCTGTCTGGAAAAACGCCAGGCGTACTGGGTCTGTCCGCTGATCGAAGAATCGGATGTGCTTGAGCTGCAAACAGCAACGGCCACCGAGGCCGCCTTGCGCCAAGCCCTGCCGGAACTGCACGTTAGCCTTGTGCACGGCCGAATGAAACCGGCAGAAAAGGAGCGCGCGATGCTGGCTTTCAAGGAAGGCTCGGTTGACCTGCTGGTGGCGACGACCGTCATCGAGGTTGGCGTGGACGTTCCGAACGCGAGCCTAATGATCATCGAAAACGCTGAGCGTCTCGGTCTATCGCAATTGCACCAGTTGCGCGGGCGCGTTGGGCGCGGTCGCGTCGCCAGTGGTTGCGTGCTGATGTACCGTGGACCGCTCTCGGCAATGGCGCGAGCACGCCTCGCTGTCATGCGTGCGACCAACGACGGCTTTGAAATTGCCAACAAGGATCTCGAAATGCGCGGTCCGGGCGAGGTCTTGGGTACCCGCCAGACCGGCGAACAGAGATTCCACATTGCAGATCTCGTGCGAGATCAGTCTGTGCTTCCTAAAATCGAGCAGGTTGCTTCCTTTTTGCTGGAAAAGTACCCGCAGCATGTCGCACCAATCGTGCGCCGCTGGCTTGGGCTTAAGGACAGTTACGGCGAAGTGTAGTTATGTCTGGTCGGGATGCTTGTCGGGCGGCATAATGTGCGCATGAGGTTACTTAAGTCTCCGCGCTTTAATCCGATCCGGCGGGCGCGGCGTCCGATCCCCCGGTATCGCGGATGAAGTCGGCGGCAATGCGGCCCGGCGGGCCGAAGTGGCAGCGCAACCGCCGTCTGTGGGCGCAGGAAATTCCGGCCAAGATTCTGGACTGGATTTTCGATCCGGCATCATTGACCGCGCGCCTGCGCGCAGTCTGCCCGGGAAGATTTCATGTCGCGGTATTGGCGCAGCGCTGGTTGCGGCCGGCTCACGGCGAGGCGCGCGCGCTGGGTATGCGGCCCGGCCGATACGGTTTGGTGCGTCAGGTGTATCTTTGTTGCGGCGATCGCACGCTTGTTTTTGCCCGCACGGTGATCCCGCCAGGAACTCTCTCGGGCAAGGAACGCAAACTGGCGAGCCTAAAAACGCGTCCTCTAGGCGCACTGTTGTTTGCCGAGCCAAGTCTGAGACGTGTGCAGGTGTCGGTCGAGCGGCTGGTGCCGGGTGATGCCCTTTATGCAACTGCATCGCGCGCAATTCAGAATAAACCCAAAGTAATCTGGGGCAGGCGGTCGCTTTTTGCCATCAAGCGCAAGGAGCTAATGGTGAGCGAGTATTTTCTTCCTGACATTCCGCCATGCAAACCATGACAGGCCTTGCTACCCGTGTGCGCGACTACGCCGTACTCATGCGCGTGCATCGACCAATCGGCGCGTTGCTTCTGCTTTGGCCGACGTTGTGGGCCCTGTGGATTGCCGGTGCCGGGCGGCCGGCGCTCGCGGCTGTCAGCATATTCGCGGTCGGTGTCTTTCTGATGCGCTCGGCCGGATGTGTGATCAATGACTACGCCGACCGCAATTTTGATCCCCTCGTTGAACGTACGCGGGACCGACCGCTCGCCGCCGGGCGGGTTTCGTCACGCGAGGCGATGGCGTTATTTGTTGCCTTGTGCCTGATCGCCTTCATGCTCGTGTTGTCGCTGAATGCGCTCAGCGTGGAGTTATCCCTAGTAGGCGCCTTTCTGGCCGCAAGCTATCCATTCACCAAGCGTTACACTCATCTGCCGCAATTCTACCTCGGCGTCGCTTTCGGCTGGGGTATTCCGATGGCGTTCGCCGCCGAAACCGGCGCTGTACCGATGGTCGCCTGGGTGCTGCTGGGCGCGAATATTTTCTGGGCTGTGGCTTATGACACCGAGTATGCCATGGTCGATCGCGACGATGATCTCAAAATCGGTGTCCGGTCCACGGCCATTCTCTTTGGACACTGGGACCGGTTGCTGATTGGTATTTTTCACGCGTTTGCGCTCGGACTGCTCGTCTGGGTCGGTACGCTCACTGGGCGCGGATTGCTGTATTATGCTGGCCTAACCGCGGCCGCCATGTTTGCCGCGTACCAGCAGTTTCTTATTCGGAGCCGCGATCGCGCCCAATGTTTCCGCGCATTCATGAACAACAACTTTCTGGGAGCAGCTGTGTTCGCCGGTTTGTTCTTGGATTTCTATCGTTAGGAGCGCGTTATGAAACTCTATGGATCACTGACCTCACCGTACGTACGCAAGATCCGCGTTTTGCTTAAGGAAAAAGCCATTGCATGTGATTTCGTCATCGAGAGTCCCTACGATTCGGGCAGTCACGTGCCGGCCCTCAATCCTTTGGGCAAGGTGCCGGTACTGGTGCGCGACGATAATGAGGTGCTGTTCGATTCCCCGCTCATTGTCGACTATCTAGATTCGCTCAAGGGAGAGCCGCTAACACCGCCTGCCGGCGAGGCGCGTTGGCAGGTACTGCGCTGGCATGCCTTGGGTCAGGGGATTCTCGACGCCGTGGTAGCTCGGCTCATGGAAGCACGGCGACCGACAGAAAAGCAGTTGGCGGAATCCATCACGCGTCAGGAAAGCAAGATCATTGCCGCCCTGAAATATGCCGACAACGCCAAAAAAGGCCCGGCCTACCTGGTAGGCGAGCGCTTCAGCCTTGCAGATCTCGCGCTTGGCGTGGCTCTTGAGTACGTCGACTTTCGCTTCCCGCACGACTGGCGCAGTCAGCATCCGCGACTGGCCCACTGGCTTGCCGGTATCAGTACGCGCGGATCCTTTGCTGAAACCGTTCCGCCAGGAATGGAAAAGTCTCTCGATGCGCCGCACTGACAACAGCCATACAAACGGCGCGCCCGCGCTTAGGCAGCTTGAGCTCAAAGGCGTGAGGCGTCTTTGGCTGTTTTTTACCAAGGAATCGGACGCGTGATCTATCGCGACCTTCGAGATTTTATCGACCAGCTCGAACGCCGGGGTGATCTCAGACGCATCGATATCGAGGTGGACCCATACCTTGAAATCACTGAGATCTGTGACCGGACTCTGCGCGTTGGCGGACCTGCGCTGCTGTTTACCCGCCCCAGCGGCCATGACACACCGGTACTGGCCAATTTATTTGGTACGGCGCAACGCGTAGCACTGGCCATGGGCGCCGAGTCGATCGAGGCGTTACGTGATGTCGGCAAGCTGTTGGCCTATCTCAAGGAGCCCGAGCCGCCGAAGGGATTTCGCGATCTGTGGGAGAAACTTCCGACGTTCAAGCAGGTGCTGAACATGCCGTCGCGTGTCATCAAGAACGCGCCGTGCCAAGAGCGCGTTATCGAGGCAGATCAGGTAGATCTGGCAAAGCTGCCGATTCAAACCTGCTGGCCCGGGGATGCCGGGCCGCTCATTACTTGGGGTCTTACCGTGACGCGCGGGCCGCATAAGGAACGCCAGAATTTGGGCGTCTACCGGCAGCAGGTAATCGGGCGTAACAAGCTGATCATGCGCTGGCTTGCTCATCGCGGAGGGGCGCTCGACTTCCGTGACTGGTGTGCGGCGCGCCCACGGGAGCCATTTCCATTGGCTGTCGCCCTCGGCGCCGATCCCGCTACCATTCTGGGCGCAGTGACGCCGGTACCAGATACACTTTCCGAGTACCAGTTCGCGGGTCTGCTTCGCGGCGCCAAGACCGAAGTGGTCGGTTGCCAGACCAGCGATTTGCAGGTTCCGGCGAATGCCGAGTTTGTGCTCGAAGGCCATATTATGCCAGGTGAAGAGGCGGACGAAGGACCGTTCGGTGACCACACTGGCTACTACAATGAAGTGGAGCGCTTTCCGGTTTTTACCGTCGAGCGCATCACACACCGGGTCAATCCGATTTATCACAGCACCTATACTGGTCGCCCCCCTGACGAACCCTCGATACTCGGTTTGGCACTCAACGAAGTCTTCGTGCCATTGCTGCAAAAACAGTTTCCGGAAATTGTGGATTTTTATTTGCCTCCGGAAGGTTGTTCCTATCGCGTTGCCATAGTGAGTATGCGCAAGCAGTACCCCGGTCACGCCAAACGTGTCATGTTCGGCGTGTGGTCTTTTTTGCGCCAGTTTATGTACACGAAATTCATCATCGTCACCGACGATGACGTCAATGTACGCGACTGGAATGATGTTATCTGGGCTGTGG
>JAKBDW010000113.1:0-3221 GCA_021834245.1 Pseudomonadota bacterium | reverse complement strand
TCGATCCCGCGCGCGACACAACCATTGTTGAAAATACGCCGATCGATTACCTCGATTTTGCCAGCCCTGCGCCGGCGCTCGGAGCCAAGATGGGCCTGGACGCGACCAATAAATGGCCAACCGAAACATCGCGCGTGTGGGGACGTCCAATCTCGATGACGCCTGCGGTGCGGCAGCGAGTGGACGCGATCTGGGACGAGCTCGGAATTGCCCGTTCGGCCACAAAAAGCCCATGACGTTCGCCTTGCTGCTCGGCGCGCTCATAGTTATTTTCCTCGGCGCCGAGGCGTTCACCAACGCGCTGGAGCATTTGGGGCAACGTCTCAAGATCTCTGAAGGGGTGACGGGGTCGATTTTCGCGGCAGTCGGCACCGCCTTGCCCGAGACCATCGTACCCATCGTTGCGGTATTTGTTAACGGCGGAACGCGCCAAGGCGTCGGTGCCGAGGTCAGCGTTGGCGCGATACTCGGTGCGCCAATGATGCTGTCTACGTTGACGCTTTTTCTGGTTGCATTGGTTGCCGCTACGCGGCGTGGTTGGGCGGGGGTCTTCAGGCCCGAACGCAGTGGTCTCATGCGCGATCTTTCCTGGTTCCTGCTTGCTTTCAGCCTTTCCGCGGGCGCGATTTTCGTGCCGCACGCATCGCGTCTTGTGCGCGCGCTCATGGCGCTGATACTGGTGTTGATCTATTTCGTCTATATTCTATTGACAGTGCGCGCCTCGGCCAGGCTTGTCATGGATGGCCACGGTACGGAAGCTGATCATCCGCTTCATCTGGCGCGCATTGGATTGGCAGAACACATGGCGACCATTGTCCTGCAGTTGGCTGCAGGACTGGTCCTGATCGTGTTCGGCGCGCGCGGCTTCGTCTACGGTGTGGAAGGACTTTCCGCCCGGAGTGGGATCTCGGCACTCGTCCTCTCTTTGCTCATCATTCCCATTGCGACCGAACTGCCGGAAAAGATCAACAGCATTCTCTGGATACGTCGCCATCGCGACACCCTCGCCTTCGGCAACATCACCGGCGCCATGGTTTTCCAGGGCAGTCTGCTGCCAGCCATCGGCATCATGCTGACGCCGTGGCAATCGCGTCCGGAGGTTCTGCTTGGATTGGCGGTGCCCCTGGTCGCTTGCGCGTACCTGCTCCTTATGCTGCGCAGAGGGGCTTTGCGCCCCTATCATTTGGTGCTGAACGGGATTTTGTATCTCGCTTATTTTGTCGCCCTGTCATGGTAGAAAAACCAATCACGCACGCGAATGCAGCGGCGCAATCCGGCGCGGTTCCGCCGGTCGGACAACTTTCGCCGTGCATTGCCGGCGAGATCGCGATTGCAGGCCCTGCGGGAAATCTTGAGGCGCTGGTGGGTTGCCCCGAAAACGCCAGAGCCGTTCCTGCAGTGGGGATTGTCTGTCACCCGCATTCATTGCACGGAGGCAGCATGCACAACAAGGTTGTGCATATACTGGCGCGCAGTTTCGAGCAACTCGGATTGTGCACGGTGCGTTTCAATTTCCGCGGTGTGGGGAACAGCAGCGGTCGCTACGACCAAGGAAAAGGAGAGACCGAAGACCTGCTTGCCGTGATTGACTGGGTACAGGGCCGCCTTGCCGGCGCGGCTTTGTGGTTGGCGGGATTTTCCTTCGGATCCTATGTCGCGCTTCAAGCAGCGTCGCTGCGGGAAGTGTCGCAGTTGGTGCTCGTGGCACCTCCGGTGAACCTCTATGATTTTGCCGGACCGATTGCGAAGGACAGTAGTTGCCTCGTGATTCAGGGGGAAGAGGACGAAGTTGTTCCGCCACGCGCTGTGCAAGACTGGGTGGGGCGTCTGGTTACTCCGCCGCAGCTGGTGACGGTTCCAGGCGCGACTCATTTCTTCCACAAGCGGCTCAACGATCTGCGTGCCATCGTCGTCGATTCACTCGCGCCCCGCCTGCCAGAGTTGCGATCGAGAGGTTAATAGTGGTCCGGCCGACTTTCCGCAACGGGCTGAGGAGATGGTTTGACCTGGCCTGCTTGCGATGTGCGGGTTATTTTCCGGCTCAGTTCGAAGAGATTGAGCCTCTGGGAAGTTGCTGTCTCAGTTGCTAATATCCGGCGCAGCGAGACGCATTGGCGTTTCGCGTCTTTGATCAGAACACCTGACTGGCATTTTTTGGCGGTTGCCGCAATCGTCCACCGGCAGCCGTTCTTCCGGGGGCGTCCAATGTTCGATTTCGAAAATCCCGAACGCTATGCAGTGATGGGCAACCCCGTCAGCCACAGCCTGTCGCCGGTGATTCACCAGCAATTTGCCAGTCAGTTCAAGGAGAGGATCGAATACTCGGCAATCCAGGTTGACCCTGGAGGGTTTGAGCAGGCGGTCGCCCAGTTTCGCGCCAACGGCGGGCGTGGACTTAACGTGACTGTACCGTTCAAGCTCGAGGCGTACCGTCTGGCTGACATGATTACGCCGTTAGCCCAGGAAGCCCAGGCTGCCAATACGCTTAGGTTTCTCGACGATGGCGCAATTGAGGCGCATAACACCGACGGTCTCGGTCTCATGCGCGACTTGATGCGCCTTCTCGGTTTGTCATACGGCCGAGCAGGTGCTGACACGGTAGGATTAGCGTTCCAGTCCAGGGATATTCTGGTGGTCGGAGCAGGGGGCGCGGTGCGCGGTGTGCTGGGACCCCTGTTGCGTCAGTCACCTCGCTTGCTTGTTGTCGCCAACCGAACGGTCGACAGAGCTCGGGAGCTGGCCGAGAAGTTTGCAATACAAGCCTGTGCTCTGGACAGATTGGCAGAAGTCGGCCGCAGCGGTTTCGACATTGTTATCAATGGAACTAGCGCTAGCCTGCACGGTGAGATGCCGCCTTTGCCAAACGGGCTGTTCAAATCTGATGCCATCGCATACGACATGATGTACGGGAAAAAACCCACATCATTCATGCAATGGGCCAGCCAGCAGGGGGTCACGCGAGTGTCCGATGGGCTCGGCATGCTGGTGGAACAGGCCGCCGAGTCGTTTTACTTCTGGCGCGGCAAGCATCCCGACACCGAGCCTGTCTTGAAAATACTGCGACAGCGGTAGATTTGCCGCTACGAATTGCGGCCGACGGATGCAAGCCAGGCGGGGTACGTCATTTTCACCGGTAATTGTCCTTGAGACGCACGTAATGCATCGCGGAGTAGTCCAGCCAGTCGGATTCTGTCTGTGTGAGCGGCCGCACCCGTCGCGCC
>JAKBDW010000445.1:0-9270 GCA_021834245.1 Pseudomonadota bacterium | reverse complement strand
AAATACGACACGCTGGTCGGCGAGCGCGGCCTGAAATTGTCCGGCGGCGAGAAGCAGCGCGTGGCGATTGCCCGCACCCTGCTCAAGAATCCGCGCATACTCATCTTTGATGAGGCGACGTCCGCCCTGGATTCCAAGACCGAACGCGCGATTCAAGCCGAACTGCAGGAAATCGCCGTCAATCACACTACTCTCGTCATTGCCCACCGCCTTTCGACCGTAATGGATGCAGACCAGATTCTGGTAATTGATCACGGCCGCATCGTCGAACGCGGAACGCATAGCGAGCTCATCGCACGCCGCGGTGCCTATTCCCACCTGTGGACGCTGCAACAGCAGGAAGAGCAGGAAGCTCCGCTCAAAGCCGTGGGTAACGGCCTGATACCAGCGCATTAACGGCGCAACTGCTTTGTCGCCGCCTGGTATTTCTCCCGCCACAAAAAAACGTGATCCGGCGAATACAATGCTGGACTCTGTCTAAATCATTGCGTTCTAATAGCCGCTTGCCCGGCGTTGTAGGTCCTCTTTATATGAGGAACCGCATCCCAGCAAGTCCACGGAAACAATAGCAATACCAACGCGAGTTTTTTAAGGAGTCCATTATGGCTGACGCAGAAACCAAATCTTCATCGACGATTCCTCGACTGTTCGCAACGGGTCTCGCCCTGGCGCTTGCAATGTGCACGTTGCCTGCGATGGCGCGCAGCGATCAGTCATTGCTCAAACAGGCACAGCAGATCTTCAAGCCCCTGCCGAAGAACATGGCAACTGCTGCCTATCCGGTAACCGCGGCGCGCGTGCGGCTCGGACGGATGTTGTTTTTCGATCCGCGTATCTCGCTCGATGGAACCGTAAGCTGCTCAAAGTGCCACGAACCAACCCTTTATGGCACGGACGCGCTGGCCAAGCCTATCGGCGTCAAGGACCGGGTAAACCCGCGCAACGCACCAACCGTGCTCAATGCTGCACTGGAGTTCCGCGCCCACTGGCGCGGCGATCGCAAGAACGTTGAAGACCAGGCCATGCAGGCCTTGGTCGGTCCGCCGAGCTTCGGCAATCCCAACTACGCCGCCGCCATGGCCAGGATCGACGCTATCAAAGCCTATGCGCCGCTTTTCCGCCAAGCGTTCCCCGGAGAGAAAAATCCGATCACTGCGGAAAACTGGGGCATAGCCATCGGCGCCTACGAGCGCACCCTGGTCACACCGTCGCCGTTTGATGCCTATCTGAAGGGAAATATTCGGGCATTATCCGTACAGGCGCGCGCTGGCCTAGGGGAATTTATCGACAATGGCTGCATATCATGTCACAACGGGGTCGACGTTGGCGGGCAGACTTTCCAGAAATTCGGTGTTGTCGAAGATTACTGGAAGGCCACCGGCAGCAAGCAGATCGACAAGGGCCGGTTCGACGTGACCCATGACCCCAAAGACATGTACGTATTCAAGGTGCCCAGTCTGCGCAACGTCGCCATGACGCCGCCGTACTTTCACGACGGATCGGTTGCGACCTTGCCGCAGGCAGTCAGGATTATGGCAAAAGTGCAGCTCGGCAAAAACCTGAACGACGGTCAGGTTGCTGACATCGTCGCCTTCCTCAACAGCCTGACCGGGACTTTGCCGAAGGATTTTGCGACCGTACCACAACTACCAGCGGCGGCTTTCCAGCCCTGATTCGCCGCTCGCCAACAAACGGCGAGCCGCGGCCTGCACCGGTCCGCACAGGTCTGTGTCTAGCCTGTGCGGACCGGCTGCTGCGCAGTGGCAGCGAGGCGAATGGTCGCCTTCAAGCCCCTGCCATTTCTGCCGGCACTCAGCACGATATGTCCGCGGTGGCGTTCGGCAACGTTCTTAACGATGGCCAAACCGAGGCCACTGCCCTGCGGTTGGCTGCCCGGCAGCCGAAAGAAACGGTCAAAAACGCGCGGCAGATCCTCGCGTGGAATTCCCGGGCCGTTATCCTCGACTTCCAGCACCGCGTCACTTTCGCTGGTATAAACGCTGAGATCCACTCGTCCGCCGCTGGGCGTATATCGAATCGCGTTGTCCGCAAGATTGCCCAGCATCACACGCAGACTCTCGGCGTCGCCAACGGTCTGCGTCGGCTCGAGCCGTGCAATACCCAGATCGATACCGCGATTCACCGCGAGAGACGCATACTCAGCCACGACCGTCTGAGCCAATCGGTCTATAGCGACGACGTCGAAGGTGCGGTTAACGGCCTCCGGCTGGGCGCGGGCAAGCGCCAGTAGTTGACTCACCAGATGAATCGCGCGCTGGATACCGGACTTGAGTTCAGCGAGCGCCAATTCCCGCTCCTGCTGGCTATCTGCACGCTCGACCAGCTGCAGCTGAAGCTGCACGGCGGTAAGCGGAGTACGTAATTCGTGTGCAGCATCGGCGATGAACTGGCGCTGAGTCTCCATTGCCTTGGAAAGGCGCGCCAGCAAATCATTCATGGCCGAAACCATCGGCATCACTTCGACCGGCAAATGCTTTGCCGCCAGCGGCGACAGGGCCGATGGGTTGCGGGATTTCAGCGCCGCGCCGATTTCATTGAGCGGCATGAGACCACGCCCGACGCTCACCCAGATGACCACGCCGAGAAAAGGTATCAGTATCAATACTGGCACCAGCATGCGCAGCGCCATGGTCGCTGCCATTTCAGCGCGTGCGCTCATCGGTTGCGCAACCTGGATTGTCATACCGCGCCAAACTGTCTGATAGGCACGCCAAGTGCTGTTGTCCCAGGTATACATTGCGTATCCACGCTGGCTTGCGCGCGGCAGAATTGCGCGTGGATGGGTTGCGAAAACCAGCTTTCCCTGGAGATCCCAGATCTGCGTGACAAAATCCAGCTCCTCAGCGCGATCTTCCGGATCGCCGGCCTCAATACGCGGCGGCGCACCGGGTCGGTGCTCCAGCGACAGCGCCAATTGTTGCAGTTGATAATCGAACAGATCATTCACATCTTCGCGCGCCTGGAAATATGTCATGCCGCTCGCCGCGATGCCGGCAAGCGCCAATGCGGAAAGCATCCAGACCAGCAGTCGACGGCGAATGGAAAGTACAGTCATTTTGGCACCATGTAGCCGACACCGCGCACGGTGCGAATGAAGGCGCTGCCCAATTTCTTGCGCAGATTGTGAATATGCACCTCCACGGCGTTGCTCTCGACCTCTTCTCCCCAGCCGTACAGGCGTTCCTCCAGGCGGCTGCGCGATAGTACCGCGCCCGGTTTCTCCAGGAGCGCCGCGAGAAGGGCGAACTCTCGCGCCGAGAGCGTCAATTGCTGGCCCCGATACACCGCTTCATGGGTCGCGGGAACCAGCTTGAGGCCTCCATGGAATATCTCGGGCTCGACGCGTCCAGATCGGCGCCTGAGGAGCGCGCGCACGCGCGCGCCCAGCTCATCCAGGTCGAACGGCTTCACCAAATAGTCGTCCGCGCCGCAATCGAGTCCCAGCACCCGGTCTGCAACTGCGTCGCGCGCAGTGAGCACCAGTACCGGAACTGCGTTTCCGTTATCCCGCAGCTCCCGCAGCAAAGAAAGACCGGACTTGCGTGGCAAGCCAATATCGAGGAGCAGCAAATCGTAATTGTCGGTACGCAGTGCAGGCGCGGCCGACTCGGCGTCGTTTACCCAGTCCACTGAGAAGCCTTCGCGCTTGAGTCCGCGACGGACACTTTCTCCGATCATGGGGTCGTCTTCGACCAGCAACAGGCGCATTGCTTCTATCCTCAATGCGACCGAGCGGATCCAAACAGCACTGCAGGACAGCCGCACAGGTCGCCACCAAACCTCACAGCAGGCATCATCCCAGAAATTCGCCATCGGCAAAATTCCTAAGGCGCTTCAAGCCGCCGATCCCCTCACGTTTCCGCCGGCGCCGGCTGGCGCGCAAATCAACGGAATTCGTGGCAAGCGGTATTTCAGCAGCCCTATGCCGCTGATGCCTATGGTGTTTCCTCCTTCGGCAGGGTCCAGCTCACCAAGACCGGCTGAACCAGGACGACCAGCGGCAGCTGCACCAGAATTCCCGCGATGATCGCCACCGCCAGCGGTTGCAGCATCTGGTCGCCCGAACCGCTGATTGCAGCGCCCAGAGGCAGAAGCGCCAGAATCATAGCCAGCGTGCTCATGATGATAGGACGGAACCGGTTGAGCGCTGCTTCGTAGATCGCCTGCCGCGGGGGCATCACCTTGCGCAGGTTCTGGAATTCGGAAAAGAGGAAAATCGACATCTCGACCGCGATCCCGAGAATCATCACCATTCCCATCATTGCCGTGATATTGAGTTCGACGCCGGTCACCCACAGACCAAAGAAAACCGTGCCGGCAGAAAGGATGGACGTGCCAAGGATGATGACTGGGAACCACCAGCTCTCATACAGCAAAAGCAGGAGAACAACTTCGGCCAGCACCACGGCAGCGAATACCATGATCATTCCGCGCGCAGCTTTCGCCTCCTGCTTGTAGGCGCCGCCCAGCGTGTAATAGACCCCGTGCGGAAGTACCTTTCCCAAGATTTTCTTCACCGAAGCGATCGTCGTACTCAAGGCCAGCTGCCCGCCGGTCTCGGCCGTCACCGGAATAATCTGCGCCAGATTCTCCCGAAAGAGCGCAGGTTGCCCGTAGACGAACTTCACCGTCGCCATTGATCCCAACGGAAAGGTGTGCCCGTTCGGCGCCTGGATCAGGAGCTTATTGAGATCCTCGCGGTACACCCGGCTGTACTCTTGGTAACGTGCATCCTGGGGCTGCGACCAGATTCTTACACCGACAGGCTGCACAACTCCCATGTAGTCTGTAACGATGTTACCCCTGAGATAGCTGGTGACCTGATCCTTGACCTCGGCCACAGTAAGATCGTTCATCGCGGCCTGCGCCTCATTGACGTGGATGTTGAGGGCATCTCCGGTTGGAAGAGTTCCCGGATCGACCGATGAAGGTTGAATACCCGGGGCATGCGCAATCGCATCCGCGACCTTCCTGGCCGCATTGGGCAGAACATCCGGATTGCTCGCGCTTAGATTGATGACCACCGGCTGGCGCCGCCCAATCATGTCGCCAATCATGTCGCTCAGAAGCTGATGGGTGTCGTAGTTCAATCCCGGGACTGCGGCGTCGATTTTCTTCCGGATCTGGGTCATGACAGTCCAGATCGGTGGTCGCTTGGACGGCGGAACCAGCTCGACGAAGAAATCGCCTTGGTATGGCAAGTTAAGGTCGCCTCCCAGGCCAGCCCCGGTACGGCGCGAGAAGGTATCCACATATGGATTGTCCTTGAGGATTGCCTCGACCTTTTCGAGTTCTCGATTGGTTTCGACAAACGACGTGCTGGGCGCCGTTTGATAATCCAGCACGAAACCACCTTCATCCATCTTCGGAAGGAAGGCCGAGCCGACGTGCCGTTGGCCAACGTAACCGACCACGGCGACGACCACAAGGATGACAATGGCCAGCCACGATCTTGCGAAAAGACCGCGCAGCAGGCGCATATGGAGACGCCGCATCCAGTTTTCCTTGTCATGAGATGGATCGTGCCATTTCTCGAAGTTGATGAGTCCACGCGCCATCACCGGCACCAGCAGGGCCGTGAAGGCAAAGGATATGACGAGAGACGACGCCATTGTAATCGACAGGAACTTGAAGAACGCCCCCGTCAGACCAGAGAGAAATGCCAGCGGAATGAACATGATGATAGTGGCGCTGCTGGAACCCGTCAGAGGCGCCAGGAACTCGCGCGCCGCACCGAGCACCACGCGGCGTGGCTCGGCCAAGTCGGGGACACCGGCACGACGCGAGATCTGCTCAACCATGACGATAGCGTCATCGATTAACAAACCGATTGCGGCGGCGATGCCGCCCAAGGTCATAATATTGAACGTCATGCCGAATGCTGCGAGCAGCACGCAGGTGGCCAGAACGGACATCGGCACGGTTATCATCGCCACTAATGCCGCCCGCCAGTTGCGCAAGAACCCAAGCACCACACAAGCGGCAAAAATAAGACCGATAACGATCGCCTCTTCCATTGCGCCGATCGACGAACTCACAAGATCAGTCTGGTCGTACCACTTGTGGACGATAATTCCCTTGGGCTCCTTCTTCATGAAGGCGTCAAGCTTTGAGACAACCTCTTTCTTCAGCGACAATGAATCGGCGTTGTCCTGCTGAAAGACATCAATGTTTACAGATGGCTGTCCATCGTCGTCCACCAGCAGCCACTGCGGAATGGAACCCATCTCCACCTTGGCAACGTTGCCCAAGCGCACGATGTCGCCATTCTTCGTGCGCAGGGTCACATTGCGAACCGATTCGATAGATCTAAACTCGTTGTTCGTCAGCACCAGAAAAAGCAGGTCGTTGTCCTCGAGACGACCTACAGCCGATAGCGAGTTTGACCTGGATATGGCTTGCGCGACGTCGTTCGGCGTCAACCCATAGGTTTGGAGTTGCTCGGGGCTGATGTAAACCTCGACCTCGTCGGTTTGTCCACCGAGCGTGCCTACCTTCCGCACGCCTGGAATTCCCGTAAGCAGCGGCGCGATCTGGTACTTGGCCATGGTCTGCAGGGCCGCTGGTGATACCGTGTCGGAGATTAGCGCAAAGGAGACGAACGGCATGAGCGCATTGGGCGCCATTTGGATGACGTGGTAGGCCGTCCCCGGGGGCAAATCCGGCAATTCCTGCGCGAATGCGGTCTCAACCCGCAGGAATGCATTCGTCATATTGTAGCCCCAGGGAAAATCGACGTAGATCTCGGCCGACCCGCGGGTGGTAGTCGATTCCACGTCAATTGCGCCTGGCACAGCGCGCGCTACCTTCTCCAGAGACTCAGTCACCTTGACCAGCGTGGTCTTGGCCGGCATCTTACCGCTGTCGACTTCGATACGGATGCGCGGAAAACTGACAGTGGGGAAAAGCTGAATCGGAAGCTTGATCGCTGCTATTGCGCCCGCCAAGGTGGCGCCAAATGCAATAAACAGTAGAACGCGCCGGTGGCGCTCCACCAAGTCAACAAAATTCATTGCCCACTCTTCCCAGTCGATGCGTTGCCAGCACCAGAGGTATTACCACTTTCCCCAGCGGCCCGGATCTTGGTGCCGTTCTGAAGTTCATAGTTTCCGGTACCGACAACAGGGGCCCCGGCAACAAGCTGCCCGTCGACCAGATCCTGGTCACCTTTCGAGGTAATTACCGTCACGGGCACAAGCGTGGCCACATCCTGAATCGACTGCACGATGTAGGTCTGACCGCTCGTATTGAGCAGCACAGCCTGGTGCGGCACGACATACCCCTGTTTCACACCGGTGTTGATCACGACTTTGCCCATCTCTCCTGTGAGCAACGGGCCGCCCGCTAGAGAAATCTCGATGGGGACCAGACCGTTGATGCTGGATACGACGGACCCACGCAGGACTACCTTGCCATGAAAGATTCCGCTTCCACTGAACGGAGTGATGGTGGCTTCGTCACCAGCCGTAATCTCTTCGGCTTGCGCAGGCACCACGCCGGTTTTGAAAACGAGCTCGGTGGGACGGGCAAGTTCGATCAATGCAGTGCCCCGCGCAACGTACGAACCGGAACTGACGTCGATGTTCAGGACAACGGCATCGAACGGAGCCTTCAGTGTGTTTGGCCCATTTGCGCCCTCCGCGCGCAACATTTCCAGTGTCGTCTCTGCGTCAGCTTTCGTCTTCTCGTCGCGCGCCAGTTGGGCTGCGGTTTCAAGATGAGCGGCGGCCAGCTGATGACTCCGGGCCAGCAGTTGCTGGGCAACATGCAGCGACAGTTCGGCCTGCAGGTACATTGAGCGCGTTTCCGGGCTCGGGACCAGAGTCAGCAGCGGCGCACCTTTATGGACCATCTCGCCTTGCCGCACGTCGATGACGCCTTCCCGGGTGGCGACCGGCGCGAAAAGAGTTTCTTGCGCCTTCTGGGAGGGTACTACCCTGCCGTAGGTTGTAACGGACGTGGGAAGGCTCCCCTTTTGCAGAGGGATCAGGTCAACTGCCACGCTGACAGCACCGCCAACATCAGCAACGGCCGGTCTTAAGGCCGTGATGGGGGCACACAGCACGATGAGGGCGATTAGGGTAAGGTATTTCATCAGTTTTTCACTCCTTCCGGAGAGGCCAGCACCGTCTGCGGAAAGCCGGTGCCAAGTTCGATCGATAGGGCTAAGGCGGTCTCATTAAGCACTCGCTGGTAATTGAGCACGTCCAGCTGGCGCTCGAGTGCCGTTGTCTGATAATCCGTCAACGAGCGTTCATCAATGTTTCCGTCCTTAAAAGCCTGCACGGCAGAGCCTGCGAGCAAGTCTGCTTCCTTCGAAGCGGAGCGCGCTTTTTCCAGATCGGATTTGATCGTCTGTATATTCAAGAATATGGCCTTGCTGGCACCCACCGCGCCGTCAAGTCGCGCCTGGTATTCTGCATGCAGCTGGGCTCGTGTCGCCTGGGCCGAGGCGATTTTCCCTTGGTTGCGGTCAAAGAGCGGTAAACTCATGGTTATGATTGGCCCCAAAGAGTAAACGCGCGACGTGTCCCATCCTCCGGCCGGCCCGATGCTGAAGTCGGGGAACTGCCCCCGAATTGCTTTGCGCACATCTTCATCCGACGCGTTGTAGCCGAGTTGCAGGGCCACGAGATCCGGTCGGCGCTTGGGCAACGTTTCGATCAGTGAATTGATGTCGTCCGGCAAACTGACGCTAACAGGTCTTGCGATGGCAAAACGCACCGATGGATCGAGGCCGATTAAGGCGTCGAGCTCCTGCCAGTCGGTTATCAGCGTCATTTGGGTGGAGGCAATGGCGCTATCGGCACTCGCCTTGGCGGCGAGTAGCGGTGCTTCAACCGACAGCGCCAAGTTTCCGGCCGCCGTTGCGGCACGTACCTTATTTACTTCGCTGTCGAGAAGGCTTGATTCTCGGCTGCGGATTTCCAGCGCGCGCTCATCGGCATAAATGTCTACAGCAAGCAGGCGTGCCCGCTGGGCGACCAGCCAGTCCTGCCAAAGCAGATTCGCCTTAACCTGTCCAAGCCGAGCTTTGGCTGCCTTGACGCGCGGACTATAGGTGACGATCGATCGGATATCTTCCGAGATGGAAGCGGCCAATGAGTTGCTGGTTCCCGGACCATGAAGATAAAACTCATAGTCAACGCTGAGCGAGGGATTGGGCAGAATCGTCGCGGACAGCAGACCTGCTCGGGCCGCACTGAGTTGCCCGGACTGAGACGCGAGAGACGGGCTGTTTAGCACGGC
>JAKBDW010000548.1:0-9272 GCA_021834245.1 Pseudomonadota bacterium | reverse complement strand
GCGACAAAAAAAAAGGGCGTGGCCAATAGACCACGCCCGAACCACCACTAGGAGGATGGAGGAGCCAGGTGGTACCGAGTTGCAGGGCAACTGGGCACCGAAATCTTTCATCTACAGATGCAAGTTGTGGGCCACATGAAGACGTCCATCAACTTACATTTGAATATAATAATACGCTAATATTTTTACCTGTCAACATTGTTCTGTAATTTTTACCCATACGCATTGGCGACGTTGCTACACCCTTGATATTAATGGTGTTTTAGCAGGCCATGGAGATCAACAGCCGTCCTAAAAAGACGCGACAGGGGCACTTCCCGGGTACGACATAGCTTGCAGGTCGCTACAGCCGACTGATTTTTGTTTGCGCCACCGCCCCAGGAAAATACACAGCAAGGCAAAAGCTGCACCAATATTGACCCTGGCGCACCATTGCTGCTCTAAGCAATCTAAAGAAAGCGGCAATAGCGAGCTGCCACAGCCGGCCCTGGAGCTTCACGCCGGGAAACCGGTTGCGAAACTGCGCACCTTCAGATTCTAAGCCGCTCCACCACATGCCCTTTTTGCAGGTGTTGGTTAATGATTTCGTCGATGTCTTCCTGATCGACATAGGTATACCAAGTACCTTCCGGATAAATCACCATAGCCGGACCCTCTTCGCAGCGATCGAGGCAGCCTGCGGTGTTGATACGCACCCCGCCCTTGCCGGCGAGACCCAGTGCCTTGACCTTCCCCTTGGCGTAGTCAAGCATTGCCAGCGAACCTTTGTCCGCGCAACAGGCTTTGCCATTGGTGCGTTGATTCGTGCAGAAAAAGACGTGATACCTGTAGTACGGTTCGCTCATGGCCTCTCTCTTCTTTCCTCCGCTGGTGGCGGCAATCAATCCCGGCAGAGTATAGTGTAACGCCTGCTCCATCTGCTAAAGCCATTTCCACCTGGATTTCATCCGCCTTTGCAACCGTCACGCAACGCTGAACCCTTCCCCCTGGAAAAGGCTGATCGTTGCGTCATGTGCGGCCTGTGCCTGCCACGCTGCCCGACCTATCTGAAGACCGGGGATGAAAACGAATCACCTCGTGGCCGTATAGCCCTGATGCGGGCAATGGCCGTTGGCGACCTGCCAGTCAACGCGCGGCTCGAGTCCCACATTGACCTGTGCCTGGCCTGCCGCACCTGCGAGAATGTTTGCCCATCCAAGGTTGAATACGGCGTTCTCCTCGAGGCAGGACGCGCTATCCTCGCCGCCAAACGTCCGCACCGACCACTTACGCGGTTCGTGAGCCACATTGCGCTCGATTGGCTGATAGCTCGGCCGCAGAATCTGCGTGTAGTCGCCCGTCTTCTGCGCTTCTACCAGCGTAGCGGCGCACAACGCCTGTTGCGCGCCGCCGGCATGTTCGGTCTACCCGGCATGGCGCGGCTGGATGGAGCCCTGCCGCCAATCGGGGCAGGGGGACGTTGGCGTGAGATCTACCCGGCGTTTGGGGAAACACGTGCGCGCATCATGCTTTTTACCGGCTGTGTCGCAGGTGTCGCCGACCGAGATACGCTCAATGCAACGGTTCACGTCCTCACCCGTCTTGGCTACGAAGTACAGATTCCTTCGGTACAAACGTGTTGCGGCGCGCTTCATCTGCATGCGGGCCAGCGTGCCACCGCTGAAACTCTCATGCACCAGAATCTCGTTGCGTTTGCGAAAAGTGCAGAGCCATCTGACGCCGCTGGCGGCAACCTCCCTATCATTCATGCAGCGAGCGGGTGTGGCGCGACACTCGCCGAATACGCCCGTCACCTGCCCGGCAAGCCGGAGGCACAGGTATTTGTGGATCGGCTTGTCGACGTTAATCGATTTATTGCCAAAGTGGTCTGGCCTGAAAACGTCAGACTGGCGCCGTTAGCCAAGACCATTGCTGTGCACGACCCTTGCTCGCTACGCAACGTCCTGCATGGGCAACAATGGCCATATACCCTGCTGCGCCAAATTCCGCGAGCACGCGTTGTGGAACTCTCAACGAACGAAATATGCTGCGGCGGAGCTGGCGCATATCCAATTACCGAGCCGCACATGGCAGAGAAGCTTCGCGCTGACAAGCTTGAGGCGATTCACGACCTGGCGCCTGACATTCTTGTGAGCACGAACCTCGGTTGCGCACTGCATCTTCAAGCTGGTCTACGCCAACAAGGATCGCGGCTCGAGGTGATCCACCCTATCGTATTACTTGAACGCCAGCTGCGCTGGCCCGGAAACCCGGAATAAGACAGAAGACTTGTAACCGCCACCGCTGCTCTTGTATGGTAACTGTATGGAACCGCGCGAGTATTCCACTATCGACAGACTGATCCACGAGGTGGACCAGGCGCTGCATACGGTCTTCGGACCACTAGCGACTCCAGGGCGCCCCACACCCGCGGCGGACGCTACCGAACACGATCTGGATGCCGCAGAACGCGACTTGTCTGCGCGTTTGATGCGCATCAACCACGCCGGCGAAGTTGCAGCACAGGCGTTGTACCAGGGCCAAGCTCTGACCGCGCGCCTGACCCTGGTGCGAGAAAAAATGGAACAAGCCGCGCGCGAAGAAAACGACCATTTGAGCTGGACCGAAGACCGCATTCGGGAACTTGGCGGCCATGCCAGCTACCTCTCACCGTTCTGGTATGCAGGCTCCTTCGCGCTCGGCGCCCTTGCCGGTGCTGCCGGCGACCGCTGGAGCTTGGGTTTCGTGGCCGAAACCGAAAATCAGGTGGTGGATCATTTGGACTCGCATCTTGCGCGTCTTCCGCGTGCCGATGAGAAGAGTCGCGCCATACTGGAACAGATGCGCGCCGACGAATTGCGTCATGCGACGACGGCTATCGAAGCGGGTGGTACCGCATTTCCTGGACCCCTACGCAGCCTGATGACAGCAGTATCGAAGATCATGACGCGGACGGCATACTGGCTCTAGCTCCCTGCGCATTTTCTTCAACGGTATAGTCTGCAGAAGGTATCATGCGCCGCTTCACGCGAGGCTTTACATCCCGTCCGGCAGAACCAGGATGCTGCGCCAATCATTAGCACCGCGCGCTGACACGAGCGTTTTTTGGATGGGCAATCGGCAGCTCCAGCGGCTCATGCGCCGGAGCTGCCGGAAACCGCTGCAACCGATCAGTAGGCTCCGAGATCCGCGCGGATATTGCGCTCCAAAAATTGGACCCAGCGATTGTACGTCGGATGGATCTTGTCCTTCGCCGGGTTATAGTCGAGGTCCCTGCTGTCCTTGTAAGTGATACGTACCGTTCTGGTGTCATACTCGATATTTACAACCGCAGTGTATTCCTTGCCGCGGCCAGACTTGGTGTACGTAGCGACAATATGATTGGGCGAAATCTCCTTTGCTTCCCACCCCTTATCGAAAATCGCCTTGCGAATAGCCTTGCGCACCTGAACCAGACTCTTCCCAGAGGGCACCTGGATCGGCTCGGGATTATAAACCGGCTGGAGCCGCGCCAAAGCCGGCGTGCTGGCAAGCAACAAGACAGCCGCGGGGACAAGGGCAAAAAGGCTGATAATTCTTTTTAGCATTGTGGACCTCCTGAATAAAGTTTGAATTTTGGCATCGGTTACAAACAGCAGCCCGAATGCAACGCCCTGCCGAGGGCTATTGCGACCTGCTGCGAGCGACGCCGAGTTATGGTACTAAAATCCGCCGCGGGCCGACAATAACGCGCCGCGGTCTTTTAGACACAGATTAGGCGCGTTGGAAAAATGCGCGATAGAGCCCCGGGAGAAACAGGCCACGTGAAAGCAGCTTCCACGCCACCATGCGCGTGATGCGCAGCGAATCGCGTGTGCGGTAGTAGCTGGGGCGGGCTCGCACATGGTAAATGGCGGGAATGGAGATTCCACTCACCCGGTGACCCAGGCGTGCCCCTTCTATAAGGATCTCACTTTCAAAGACGAAACCGTGCGCTCTGTCATGCGGCAGCTGAAGACGCTTCAGCAGCGTCGCTGGATAAAGGCGAAAACCAGACTGGCTGTCCCGCAGGCGCTGCCCGCAGGCCCATGAGATCCAGAAATCGGCGAAACGATTGGCGTAGTAACGCAAAGCCGGGGCAACCGACGGGTCACTGCGTCGCGTGCCGATCACGATGTCATGCACATGGGTGCCTGCCATTTCAATCAAGGCCGGAATGTTTTCCGGCATATGCTGGCCGTCGCCATCCAGCGTGACGACACCCGCGACTCCGCTGGCAATTGCATGTTGCATGCCACGCCAAAGACTTGCCGCCTTGCCTTCGTTAGTTGAATTTCGCAGTAATGTAATTGGCAAATCTTGTACCTGCTCGGCGCTGGCATCGCTCGATCCGTCGTCGACCACGACCACGTCTTTGCAGTATTTAAGGACGCGCTGCACGATGTCGCGCAAAGTGGCCGCTTCATTGTAGGCGGGAATGACGACGGCGTAATTGCTCACGGGCGGAACTCTAGTTTGATGTGTCGTAATCGCGCGGTTTACCGTCTACGCCATGCCGCCGCTGATGCCGATTACCTGGCCCGTGATATAGGCCGCGCCATCGGACACAAGAAAACCGACCAAAGAGGCAACTTCCTCGGCAGTGCCTGCACGTTTCATAGGAACCAAGGCGGTGATTTGTTCACGCGAGAAGACTTGTTCGCTCATGGGCGACTGAATAATTCCCGGAGCAACCACGTTAACCGTGACACCTCGCGAGGCCACTTCCAGCGCCAGGGCCTTGGCGGCGCCATGCAGTCCTGCTTTGGCAGCTGCGTAATTTGCCTGACCCCGATTGCCAATAATACCGGCGACCGATGACATGCTGATGACTCGCCCCCAGCGCGTACTTAACATCGGCAACAAAAGCGGTTGCGTGACGTTGTAGAAACCATTGAGCGATACGTCAACAACCCGGCGCCACTGCTCCGGGCGCATGCCTGCGAGCGGCGCATCGTCGTGCACGCCGGCGTTGTTCACCAGAACCTGCACCGGCCCCGCTTCGAGCAGCCGGTCGAGAGATTGCCGGCTCAAATCGCAATCGCAAACGTCGAATTGCACTGCTTCGGCTGAGCCGCCTGCGCCACGAATCGTTGATACAACTGCCTCAGCCTTATCAAAGCGGGAGTTGGCATGCACGATCACATGCAGTCCATCGTGCGCTAGTCGCCGTGCAATAGCTGCCCCAATACCCCCGCTGCCTCCGGTCACCAGCGCGCGTTTCATGCTTTTGCTCTTCTCTGCAACATGACCGTCGCCCGTCCGGACAGCAGAAGTTTTGCGCCCGAGCGTAGGTCAAATTCGTAGATAAAACCCTGCTCACCTGCTGACAGCTGGCGCGCCTCGATGGAAAGCTCCGTTCCGGCGGTATCTAGCCGCTCCACATGGAATTTGAGATCGCGTGCACTTGCCAGAAAACCCAATACAGGCCCGGAGTCGTCTTCGGGCTCTGTCAGTCTGGCATGTACTGCCATAGCCTGCGCCGCGTACTCCAAGCCGGACACTGCATGCAGGCGCCCGTGCTGCCGCAGAGGATTTTCGACACTCGTGTGGGAAATTGCCCTGCACAGTATCGCCGCCTCATCCCACCTTTGCACGCTATCAAGCAAACACATGCTCCCGGCGTGCGGGATGCGGGCGCAAATTTCTTCGTGACTCAATTGCGGCACGGTTCGATCACGACCAACAACGGCCGACCTTGCACATATGGCAAAACGATGGACGCCGGCTCTGCATCGTCCGCAAGCACCGCAAGCAGAGGTAATGCGCGCGCCGATGGGTTCCCGGCACGCAGTTCTTCCAACCCTGCATCGTCCAGGCGCGTCTCTTCTAAAGCCGCCTCCTGCAGCGATACTGCAAGTCGCGCCAGGCTGCGTGCGGAACGTTTTCTCGCCAGCACCAACCCTACCCCGAAACACGCGTTCATCGGTCGCGCACTATTGAGCGGCTCCGGCAGCGGAGTGTCGTGGGCGACAAGCAGCAAGGCCGCGGCACCCTCGATTGCGAGCTGCGTGCAGGCCTCGACCATTCCCACGGCGAATGTGCCATCGTAGCCGGCCAGGCTGGTGGACGGAGCGCGTGACGCTGCGGCCATGCTCCAGTAGCCAGCCGGTGCATTATTAACGGAATTATGGAAGCGCGTTGGCGATACTTCCGGATTATCTTTTATTACCTCTTCGCAAATATAGTGCGTAATCTGGCCATCACTTTCGGATGACGCAAAAATCGAAGGCAGGGTAGAGGCGTCAAGCGCGGAATGGCGCACGGCTTCTGCTGCCACCTCGACCGCCAACCGGATGTGATCGGTGGTTCGTCGACGGACATCCGGTGCGAGCATGGACGGGCTTAGCCGCGGCGGCGGCACGGGCTGATATGCCGCTCGGCCGGCGAGAACCGGCGCGGCACCCGGCCATCCGATGAGGCCTGGCGCAAATATCCCCACACCTTCCACATACACTTCCATCATGATGCGGCTCCGAATATCAAACTGCAGTTACTGCCGCCGAAGCCGAATGAGTTGCTCAGCACGAACCGTACCGGTGCCAGGCGATTGTGCAGCAGGACATTGCTGGTGAAATTAGGATCCAGCGTTTCGGTATTGAGGCAGCCTGGCATCAGTCCGTGGCGGATGCACAGGGCCGATATGACGGCTTCTGTGATCCCGGCGGCACCAAGCGCATGCCCAGTCCAGCCTTTGGTGGAGCTGCAAGCCACCTTGCGCCCTAACACACGTGCGATTGCTTTGTCTTCCATGGCGTCGTTCACGAGACTGGCTGTCCCGTGCATATTGACGTAGTCGATCTGGCCCTGCTTGAGCCCAGCGCACTCGACGGCCCGATGCATGGCAAGAGCCGCTCCCTCGCCCTCCGGTTCCGGCGTGGACATATGGTAGGCGTCCGCACTCTCACCGTAGCCAAACAGGGCCACCCCACTATGTGCCGATACACGCTCAAGAGGCTCCACCAGTGCGAATCCCGCTGCCTCGCCGATCGAGATACCCTGACGGTCGACGGAACATGGACGGCATGGACCGGGCGCAACAAGACCAAGGGAAGCAAAACCGTATAGTGTATTGAGGCAGAGGCTATCCACCCCGCCAACCACTGCGGCATCACACAGGCCGAGCTGAATCATGCGCGCCGCCGATGCAAACACCTTGGCACTGGAAGAGCAAGCTGTCGATACCATCGCCGCCGGACCGTTAAGCGCAAGATAGCTGCGAACAAAATCGGTCGCGGAGTAGAGGTTGTGCGTCGTACGAAAGCGATAGTCGGGGGGCAGGCCACCGCTCACCGGGTCGCGCCGGCGATAGGCATGTTCGGTCTCAAGGATTCCCGACGTGCTGGTGCCAATGATCACTGCAATGCGTTTTGCCCCATAACGGGCCCGGGCATCGGCGACAAGCTGCTCGAAATTGTCCTGGCGCAACGCCGCTTGGGCGAGTCGATTGTTGCGACAATCGAACGCGGCCAGAGCGCCGGTAACCGGCCGATCTTCGAGGCCACTCACTTCGCCGGCGAAGGTATCGAGATGAACATGTTCGAATTTACAGGGCGCCAGCCCGCTCACGCCGCCGCTCAGAGCATGGTAGATCGCGTCGAGCCCATATCCTAGGCTGTTCACCGCGGTGAATCCGGTCAGTGCGAGAGGCGTCACGGGAAATCCTGTTTGCGCTGGGCCGAGTTTCTATACCACCGCGCACCACCGGAGGCAAGCGACACAGTATCAGCTCTTCAGTGCCTGCGAGGGCGTCTGCCGCGGTTGTTCTTCCCAGAAGTCGAAAAAATTGAACCAGTTGTAGGGTGCGAGACGACAGTAATGCTCAAGACGCTCCGCATAACGCCGCACCCACTTTTCCAGATCTGCCTGGCGGTTGCCGCGGCTCAAGACAACTTCATCGGCAAACAACTCGAAATATTCATCATAACGGTTCGCGCCACGATAAAGCCCGAAAAAAAGAACCACGGGTATGCGCAAGGCACTGGCTATCAGCATGGGTCCGGCAGGGAAAACCGCTTCCTTTCCCAGAAAAGGCACGCGCACAGCGCGATCGTTGGCCACGACCCGGTCTCCGAGAATGCCGAGCATCTCTCCGCGTTCGACACAGTCCTTGGCGCGCAGCAGGGCATCAACGCCACCAATCGGAATCACTTTCATTCGCCCTTTGCCGCCCATGCTTTCAATAACCTTGTTCACCTTTCTGGCATTTTCTTCATACATCATCATGTTGACTTCGAGCGCGCAGCCCCTTTCGCCAAAGAACCGGGCAAGCTCAAAGCTGCCGAGGTGGGCGCCGAGCAGCAGGCAACTCTGCCCTTGGTTGGCCATGTCGCGAATTATATCCAGCCCAAACTTGGACAATTGGAACTTATCTCCACGATCCGCCAGCAGGAATGCCCGATCAAGCAGCGTCGCGGCAAAACAGTAATGGTGGCGAAATACGTCAACTGGGCGTGCCGGGCGGTCAAGCACCCGGTCCAGGTAACGGCGCGATGCCGCGCGGCTTCCGCCGGAAAAAATCAGAAAATAAAAACAGATCGGATACAGCAGCAGGCGGCCAATACGTCGACCAAGCGCGAGCGAAAGCCAGGCGATGAGCTTCATGGAAAAGACGCTGCCGCGCTCGCGTTGCGTCTGCCATGACTGCGTCGCGCGCATAGTGCTGCGCGTGTTGAGAGCCTCACTCAGCGCGCGCGGTTTCATAGGTCAGAACACCTTCGGCAATTTTTTGTGCACTGCAATGCACCTCGAATCCAAGCCTGGCCTTACCCTTGTCCGAGAAAACGACATCAAATTCGGCCCCCGGCGCCAGTGGCGCATGAAACTTGACGCTTGGCACCCCGGTGATCCGTAGCGGAACGCCGATATGCACGTGCGCCGCGCACACAACCTCGTCGAGCAGAATGACCCCCGGAACCACTGGGTTGCCAGGGAAGTGACCTTTGAGAGAAGCATGATTCGTCGCGATCTTCATTAACTGAAAGTCTATCCGCTTTGATTCTGACGTCCACCGCCGGACCATGTCCAAGTAGCTGCGCGGATTCACGCGCCCGTCGCCATAACGCCGGCCAGGAAGTTATGCCCCGGCTTGGCCCAGATGACGTCCAAAAATGCCGCCAAGATGGCCAGCGGCGCCTTGGCATCAGGCGATTTGCCGTCCATCCACAGGGTTGCGCCACGAAACTTGCGGGGATACTCAGTTTGGAAATTGTCTAACTGGTCCGGAAACGGGGAAAGCGGCCAGGAGGGTCTTCCGTCCGCGCCTCGATCACGGC
>JAKBDW010000139.1:0-9293 GCA_021834245.1 Pseudomonadota bacterium | reverse complement strand
CGGAGACGGGATGCTTGACAAATATGCCTGCCGCCTATTAATTAGGAAGCTCTAATGTTCAAGCGCCTGAGAGAAGATGTCAGCAGCGTGTTCGAGCGTGATCCTGCCGCGCGTTCGACGCTCGAAGTGCTGACTGTCTACCCCGGTTTACACGCAGTCTGGTTTCACCGCGCGGCCCATCGGCTATGGTTTTGGCGGTTGCGATGGTTGGCACGCCTGATCTCGCATCTGGCACGCTGGTTAACCGGCATCGAAATTCACCCGGGAGCAAAGATTGGACGGCGTTTTTTTATCGACCACGGGATGGGTGTGGTAATTGGTGAAACCGCTGAAATTGGCGACGATTGCACCCTTTACCACGGTGTTACGCTGGGTGGTACCACCTGGAACAAAGGAAAACGCCATCCCACGCTGGGAAACAACGTGGTGGTTGGAACTGGCGCGAAGATTTTGGGGCCGATTCTCATCGGTGACAATGCGCGTGTTGGCTCCAATTCGGTCGTGGTCAAGGATGTTCCCGCCGGTGCGACAGTGGTGGGCATTCCCGGGCACGTGGTGGCCAGCCGCAGCGACGAGAAGAAGCGCCAGCGCGAGGAATTTGCCAAGAAGATGGGTTTTGACGCTTACGGCCAGCATGGACAGATGCCGGACCCGGTCGCGCATGCCATCGATCGTATTCTCGATCATTTACATCAAGTCGATGAAAAGATGGAGAATTTAAATGCAGCATTGCGCCAAGCAGGCGTTCAGGTAGCTGGTAAGACGTTACCGGCGATAGAACTTGAGCCGCTAGACGACGAAAATTCCGGCCAGGCGAATAATGGCAACAAGGTCGATACCCCCAAAAGTAGTTGACTAGTTTCGTCGGGTATGTAAAATTGCCTGACAATTCTTGCTGAATGGGGTGGTCACATGAAACTCACGACGAAAGGACGCTACGCAGTCACGGCGATGCTAGATCTGGCGCTTCATTACGCCCAGGGAGCGGTAACCTTGTCCGAAATCGCCGGTCGCCAGGGCATCTCCTTATCGTATCTGGAACAACTCTTTGCCCGTCTGCGTCGCAGCGGCTTGGTCGATAGCGTACGCGGCCCGGGTGGCGGGTATAATCTGGCATTGGCCCCGGGGCAAATCTCCATCGCCGAGATCATTCTTGCCATTAACGAGAATATCGACGCGACCCGTTGCGGGGGAGACAAGAATTGTGATGGTGAGGAGCGCTGCCTGACCCACTATTTGTGGGAAGATCTCAGTCAGCGAATTCATGAGTTTCTGAGCGGCATAACACTGGCCGACCTGGTGAACAAACCGACGGTCCAGGAGGTTGCTCGGCGTCAGGACGATCGCACACGCACTGCGGCGTCGCATTGAACCGCCGACCGGTAATGCATTGCCCGTTAGGCATGCGGCGACGGTGTTGTTGATTCGGAGAGTTAAATGAGAAAGCCGATTTACCTGGATTATTCCGCGACGACACCGGTCGACCCGCGTGTCGCGGACAAATTGTGTCAGTACCTGACGCTGGATGGCGAGTTCGGCAATCCAGCTTCGCGCTCGCACCAGTTCGGCTGGCACGCGGAGGCGGCGGTGGAAGAAGCGCGTGCGCAGGTGGCTGCGCTGATTGGCGCCGATCCAAAGGAAATCGTTTGGACCTCCGGCGCGACGGAATCGGATAACCTGGCCATTAAAGGTGCCGCCAAGTTCTATCAGGGCAAGGGCAAGCACATTATTACCTGCAAGACCGAGCACAAGGCGGTTCTCGATACCTGCCGCCAGCTCGAGCGCGACGGTTTCGAGATTACCTATCTCGATCCCGAGGCAAGCGGCCTTCTCGACCTGGGGAAGCTCGAGGCAGCCATGCGGCCGGACACGATTTTGGTTTCAGTAATGCATGTCAACAACGAAATCGGTGTGGTCCAGGATATTGCGGCGATAGGCAAGATGTGCCGCGCGCGCGGTATCGTGTTTCACAGCGATGCGGCCCAGAGTGCCGGCAAGGTACCGATAGACGTGAATGCCATGAATGTGGATCTGATGGCGTTGTCGGCGCACAAGGTGTATGGACCGAAAGGTATCGGCGCGCTGTATGTGCGACGCAAGCCACGCATTCGCATCGAGGCCCAGATGCATGGCGGGGGTCACGAGCGTGGAATGCGCTCCGGTACTTTGCCTACGCACCAAATTGTTGGAATGGGCGAAGCCTTCCGCATTGCCAGGCAGGAGATGGTCACCGAGGCGGAGCGCGTGCGTATGCTGCGTAACCGTTTGCTTGAGGGCTTCCGGGGTATCGAGGAGGTTTACGTCAACGGGGACTTGAATCAGCGTGTCGCGGGCAATCTCAACGTCAGTTTCAATTTCGTTGAAGGTGAATCACTGATTATGGCGTTGAAAGATATTGCAGTATCTTCCGGTTCTGCCTGTACCTCGGCGAGTCTCGAGCCGTCCTATGTTCTGCGGGCGCTGGGACGCAATGACGAACTCGCGCACAGTTCTATTCGCTTTACTCTCGGCCGCTTTACCACCGAGGAGGACGTGGATTTCACCATAAAGCTCGTGAAAGAGAAAATTTCTAAACTGCGAAATCTTTCGCCGCTCTGGGAGATGTACAAGGACGGAGTCGACATCAGCAAGGTACAGTGGGCTGCGCACTGAGCGCGCCGGACAGTAACTGTTCGATATTTGGGGCATTTTGACCAGGAGTAATTTGGCATGGCTTACAGCGACAAGGTGCTTGATCATTACGAAAATCCGCGCAACGTGGGTTCATTCGACAAGGCAGACGCTTCAGTAGGTACCGGTATGGTCGGAGCACCGGCCTGCGGCGACGTGATGAAGCTGCAGATCAGGGTGAACGAAAATGGCATCATCGAGGACGCGAAATTCAAGACCTACGGTTGCGGGTCTGCGATTGCCTCGAGTTCCCTGCTGACTGAATGGGTTAAGGGCAAGAGTCTCGAGGAGGCCGGCCAAATCAGGAATACTCAGATTGCCGAAGAGCTGGCACTGCCTCCTGTTAAAATTCACTGCTCTGTACTGGCGGAAGATGCAATCAAGGCGGCTATTGCCGACTATCAGAAAAAGAACTCGCCGGCATCGGGCGAAGAAAACGCTTCCGCCGCCTGAGCAATCGAAGAGCGAGAGGTGATCGAATCATGTCTATTACAATTACGGAACGCGCAGCCAATCACGTACGCCAATCGCTTACGCGTCGCGGCAAGGGTGAGGGGCTGCGTCTCGGTGTGCGGCCGTCCGGTTGTTCCGGCAAGGCCTATGTGCTCGAGTTCGCGGACAGCATTCAGACTGACGATACGGTGTTCGAAAATCACGGGGTCAAGGTCATTGTCGACCAGAAGAGTCTGATGTTTCTTGACGGTACCGAACTTGATTACGCCAAGGAAGGTCTCAATGAGGGATTCAAGTTCAATAACCCGAACGTCAAAGGCGAGTGCGGCTGCGGCGAAAGTTTCACCGTCTGACTGAAATCGACGGACGCAACGCACAGTGATGCAGACCAGTCTGGAGAAAAATTTTTTCGAACTTTTCGGTCTGCCCGCAAGATTCGAACTGGACACCAGCGATCTCGCCCTGCGTTATCGCGAACTCCAGCGGCGCTTCCATCCAGACAGGTTTGCCGCTGCCACTGACCAGGAGCGGCGTCTGTCTCTACAGATCACCGCTCAGATCAATCAGGGTTTTCAGACGCTCAAGGAGCCGCTGTCGCGCGGACGCTATCTGCTGGCGCTGCGCGGAGTGAGCACCGATGAAGACACCGACACAGCGATGGATCCCGGATTTCTCATGGAGCAGATGGAATTGCGGGAATCCCTCGATGACGCGCGGCATTCACAGCAACGGAGCGTGCGTCTTGCGCAGCTTGCACAAAAGGCGGATGCGTTGTTGCGCGACAGGACACAGGCGCTGAGGAAGACGTTTGCGGACGATTTTGCGGGCGCCGCTACGCGGGCACGTGAACTCATCAGGGAGATGCAGTTTCTGAAGAAGCTGGCGGCGGAAATTCAAGAATTGGAAGAAGCTGAGCAGTAGCGACCATAAATCCGTCCCGCGACCATTGCGGACGGCGGCATCAACCCCATTTTCAGATAATCATGGCATTGCTCCAGATCAGTGAACCCGGCCAGACCCAGGAGCCGCACCAGCGGCGTCTGGCTGTCGGGATCGACTTAGGAACTACCAATTCGCTGGTTGCCGCGGTGCGCAGCGGAATCGCCGACACGTTGCCGGACGCCGATGGTCACCATCTGCTTCCTTCAGTCGTGCGCTATCTGTCCGGCACCGATCCGGTGGTCGGCGATCGCGCGCTCGAGGTTGCCGCCGAGGATCCGCACAACACCATCGCTTCCGTGAAGCGTCTGATGGGGCGTGGCCTTGAGGACGTCAAAACCTTTTTCGGTAAGTTGCCGTACGAGTTTGTCACCAGCGAAAGTGGCATGCCGCGCCTGCGTACGGTTGCCGGGCTGTTCAGTCCCGTAGAAGTATCAAGCGAAATCCTGAGAGTGCTGAAACAACGTGCCGAGGCAACATTGGGCGGCGAACTGAGCGGTGTGGTAATCACGGTGCCAGCGTATTTCGACGATGCCCAGCGCCAGGCGACCAAGGATGCAGGACGTCTTGCTGGCCTTCAGGTTCTGCGTTTGCTCAATGAACCTACCGCCGCTGCAGTTGCGTACGGGCTAGACAAGAAGGCCGAGGGGGTTTTCGCTATCTACGACCTTGGTGGCGGAACCTTCGATATTTCCATATTGCGCCTTAATCGTGGTGTATTCGAAGTGCTCGCCACAGCGGGCGATTCCGCCCTGGGCGGGGATGACATGGATCATGCCATTGCCGACTGGATGGTGCGTCAGGCTGAGATCGACGTGACTGCCGATGCGCGCAGTGCCCGGCGCGTGCTGCGCGATGCGCGCGCGGCGAAAGAAGCTTTAACGCAGAGCGATGAAACCGGTTTGCAGGTTGTGCGGCCGGACGGCAGCATATGGCAGGGCAGGCTTGCCCGTACCGAGATGTATACTTTGGTAGATCCGCTGATCGAACGTACAGTCGCGCCGTGCCGCAGGGTATTGCGTGATGCAGGCATCAGCGCGTCGGATGTTTCGGAAGTCGTGATGGTCGGCGGTTCCACGCGCATGCCGCGCGTGCGCGAGCGGGTAGCCGCGCTGTTTGGACGTCCTCCGCTGACGGACATTGATCCGGATAAGGCGGTGGCGATCGGGGCCGCTATCCAGGCCGATGTCCTGGTCGGTAACAAGCCGCAGGAAGAGATGCTGCTGCTCGACGTCATTCCGCTTGCCCTGGGTATCGAGATCATGGGCGGCATGGTGGAGAAGATCATTCCGCGCAATGCAACGATCCCCATTGCCAAGGCGCAGGAGTTTACGACGTTCAAGGATGGCCAGAGTGCGATGGCGATCCACGTAGTACAGGGCGAACGCGAACTCGTCGCCGACTGCCGCTCGCTCGCCCGCTTCGAATTGCGCGGTTTTCCGCCCATGGCGGCGGGTGCGGCCCGCATCCGTGTCACATTCCAGATCGATGCCGACGGACTGCTGAGCGTGTCAGCGCGTGAGCAGACAAGCGGAGTTGTCAGTAGCGTGACAGTAAAGCCATCCTACGGCCTTACGGATGCCGAGATCGAACGCATGTTGCGTGAGTCCATGGAACATGCGCGTGACGACAACGCAGCGCGCAATCTGCGCGAACAACAAGTTGAGGCCGACAGAGTCATTGTTGCAGTAGAAAGCGCACTGGCGGCTGACGGCCAGACGCTGCTGTCGGCCGACGAGCTCCAGGCTATCGGGCGGCGGGTTGCGGATCTCCGATTGGCGAGTGCCGGCAGCGATACGACTCGGATCAAGAACGCCATCGAAGCCCTTGACCGGGCCACCCAGGAATTTGCGGCGCGCCGTATGGATGCAGGTATCCGCAAGGCGCTGGCAGGTCATCGGCTGGAGGACTTTGAATAAGTTACAAGTTATGCCAAAACTGACTTTTTTGCCGCACGCCGAAATTTGCCCGGAAGGTAAGACCATAGAGGCTCCCGCCGGAGTTAGCATTTGCGATGCTGCTCTCAATGCCGGCATTTCTTTGGAGCATGCCTGTGAAAAGGCCTGTGCCTGTACCACCTGTCACGTGATCGTGCGCGCAGGTTTCGAATCACTGGAGCCGGCCAGTGAAAAGGAGGAAGATCTCCTCGACAAGGCATGGGGTCTGGAACCGCAGTCGCGCCTGAGTTGCCAGGCCAAGGTCTCCGGAAAGGACCTGGTGGTGGAAATTCCGAAGTACACTATCAATATGGTGGCGGAAAAGCATTAGGAACGATATGAGCCTCAAGTGGACCGACAGCCAGGAAATTGCCATCGCCTTAAGCGAAAAATACCCGGAAATGGATCCTGTACGGGTTCGTTTCACGGATTTGATGGCCTGGGTGCAGGACCTTGAAGATTTTGATGATGCCCCGGAACGCTGCGGTGAGCGTATTCTTGAGGCAATTCAGACGGCTTGGATAGAGGAAAGCGGCTAGGGCCTGGCGGCTTCATTGTGCGGTTAGTGGCGAACCGGTAAACTACGGAATTTAAACGCTTAACGGCGGGGAACTGCCTCAGGGCTTGCGTTGTCTCTCCAATTTTGCGGTTTTTGGATAGCCACACTATATTGATGGATTATTCATGGCTCTTGAACGCACGCTTTCAATCGTCAAGCCCGATGCAGTTGCCAGGAACCTCATCGGCGAGATCTACGCCAGATTGGAGAGGGCCGGTCTGCGCATCGTTGCGGCGAAGATGGTGCACCTGACCCGCGCTGAGGCGGAGGGCTTCTATGCAGTTCATAGGGAACGCCCCTTCTTCAACGACCTCGTCCGGTTTATGGCGTCCGGTCCGGTGATGGTGCAGGTTTTGGAGGGTGAGGATGCAATCCAGAAGAACCGCATCATTATGGGCGCTACCGATCCGAAGAACGCTGCACCAGGAACCATCCGCGCTGACTTTGCCGCGAGCGTCGAAGAGAACGCTGTGCATGGATCCGATGGTCCGGAAACTGCCCGGAGCGAGATGAACTACTTCTTTGGTGCCATTGAGCTGTGCGCGCGCACGCGCTGAAAAATGCCCCTATCCAGTTCTGCCAAAACCAACCTCTTTGGCCTCGATCCTGAGGCGATGCGGGCTTTTTTCGTCGGTATGGGCGAGAAACCGTTTCGTGCCGGGCAGGTGCTTCAATGGATCCACCAGTATGGCATCGACAATTTTGACGCTATGAGCAACGTCGGCCGCGCACTGCGCGAGCGGCTGGCTGAAAACGCTGAAATCGTCGCCCCGGAAATTGTGCTTGATCTCGCGGCGTCAGACGGCACCCGCAAGTGGCTGCTGCGCCTTGCCGACGGGAACTGCATCGAGACCGTATTTATCCCTGAAGAGGGTCGCGGGACGCTGTGCGTTTCCTCGCAGGTCGGCTGTACGCTGAATTGCACCTTTTGCTCTACTGGCCACCAGGGGTTCAATCGCAATCTCAATGCCGGTGAGATCATCGCGCAGCTCTGGGTTGCGAACAAGGCGCTTGGGCGCGACCCAAAGGGCGACCGCGTTATCACCAACGTTGTTATGATGGGCATGGGCGAGCCGTTGCTCAATTTTGATAACGTAGTTGCCGCAATGCGCCTCATGCTCGATGACATGGGCTATGGGTTGTCAAAGCGCCGTGTCACGCTCAGCACGGCGGGCGTCGTCCCGGCGATTGATCGGCTGCGTGAGACGTGCCAGGTAAGCCTGGCTGTGTCGCTGCATGCTCCCGACGATGCCTTACGCGACCAGCTCGTGCCGATCAACCGCAAGTATCCCATTGCGATGCTGCTAGATGCCTGCCGCCGGTATGTCGCAGGCGACGGCCGTCGCCGCATAACGTTCGAGTATGTAATGCTGGCCGGTGTCAACGATAGTGGACAGCATGCGCGCGCGCTTTCGCGCCTGTTGGCGGATGTGCCGTCGAAGGTCAATCTGATACCCTTCAATCCGTTTCCGGAAGGCATCTATCAGCGCTCGGACCGGGCGACCATCGATCGTTTCCGCGAAATATTGCTGGACGCCGGGCTGATGACAGTAACGCGCAAGACGCGCGGAGATGACATCGATGCTGCCTGCGGCCAGCTCGCCGGGCGCGTACAGGACAGAACGCGACGTTCACTCCGATTCAGACAAAGTACGGTATAAGCCTCATGACGCAAAAAATAGGAAGTATCTTGATTGTGCTGTCTGTTCTCGCGCTGTCGGCCTGTGCCACGACCTCGGAGAAGCAATCGGAAGCCAAGAAACAGCAGCTCGTGACGACGCTAACAGCACTAGGGGCGGGCTACATGGAACGCGGCCAGATGGATGTTGCGCACCATGAGCTCAAGCATGCACTCTCCATCGACCCGGACAATTCCCAGGCCAATAATGTCATGGCTGTGCTGCAGGCGCGCCTCGGCGAAAGCAAGAAGGCGGATGCGTATTTTCGCAAATCGATTTCAGCCCAGCCGGACAACTCCGACGCGCAGAACAATTACGGCATGTTTCTGTGTCAACAAGGGCGGCTGAACGATGCGATAGAGCACTTCAAGTCGGCTTTGGCCAACCCGCTTTACAGCACGCCGGGACGCGCCAATCTGAATGCCGGGCTTTGTTTGATGAAGATGCCCGAGCCCGAGCGTGCCGAGAAGTATTTCCGTGCAACACTTGAGTCGGATCCCAAGCAGCCTGTCGCCCTCTACTTTATGTCTAAGATCAATTTTGACCAAGGTCGTCCATTGACGGCGCGCGGCTATATACAGCGTTATTTCCGCGTGGCCAAAGACAGCCCCATGGCTCTGCTGCTTGCGGTACAGATCGAGCGCGCACTTGGCGCGCGTAATGCGGCGGCAAGCTATGCTTTCCGGCTGCGAAGCCTTTTCCCCAGTTCCCCGGAAGCGAAGCAGTTGCGCGCTTTGGCCGGGACATAGCCTAGAATACTGACTTATGGAGATACCACAGAAAAAATCGTCAGCCGGATTTGGGCCTGGCCGCACGCTCGCCAAGGCGCGCCAGGATCTTGGTTTGTCGCACCAGGAAATTGCCGATCGCCTGCATTTGGCGCCACGACAGATTGTGGCGCTCGAATCGGACGACTATGACAACCTGCCGGCCGCTACCTATGTGCGTGGTTACCTGCGCAGTTACGCCGAGATCCTTGGGCTGGTGCCTGCACCGATTTTGGAGGCCTTCGCGCATATGCCAAATAGCGCCAAGCCTTCAAGTTTCACCAATATC
>JAKBDW010000368.1:0-9295 GCA_021834245.1 Pseudomonadota bacterium | reverse complement strand
GATGCCGTCACGCTGCTCAACGGGAGCTTTACTCAATCTTCTAGGTAGGTGTAACCGTTCAGGCCAGCCTGGATTTCGTCGAGATAGGCCGCCCGCCGGCCGGAATCAATCCATTCGGCCGCCGCGACTTTCTGGCGATAAGCGGCGAGCAGGTCCTCCGGATCGAAATGCACGTAGCGCAGGACCGAATCCGCCGTGTCGCCACGGCGCATTTCAATAAGCCGATAGCCGCCATCCGCTGACGGCTCCACCTGCACGGAATCCGTATCGCCGAAAAGATTGTGCATATCGCCAAGGATTTCCTGGTAGGCGCCCACCATGAAGATTCCAAGCAGATATGGCTCGCCCGGTTTCGGGAAATGCAGCGGCAGACTTGATTCCACGCCTTCGCCATTGACATAGAGATCCACGCGACCGTCGGAATCGCAGGTAATGTCCTGCAGGATAGCGCGCCTATTTGGCTCCTCGTTGAGACGGTTCAGCGGCAGGATCGGGAACACCTGGTCAATTGCCCAGTGGTCGGGTATCGACTGGAAGAGGGAAAAGTTACAGAAGTACTTGTCTGCGAGCTTTTCGTTAAGCTCATCCAGTGTCTCGCGATGGGTACGGATGCCGGGCTGCAGTTTTTCGCGTACCCGCTGGCAGGTCGCAAAATAGAGCTGTTCAACTCGCGCGCGTGCTGCAAGATCGAGGACTCCATGAGCGAACATGGCCTGCGCCTCGGTCAGGAAATGTGCAGCATCATGATAGGTTTCCAGGGTAGGTCGTTGTGACAGGGCGACAAGACCGCGCCATAGATCCTGAACTACCTGTGACTCATCGGGACGGGCAGCCTCCGGCATCTCCTTGCCCGGGGCCGCCTCGACTTCGACCACATTGGTGACCAGCACCGCGTGGTGTGCCGTCATTGCGCGTCCTGATTCGGTAACGATATCCGGATGTGGCAGGTTGCTCTCAGCACAAACTTCCTTTAGCGCGCGAACAATGTTGTGCGCATATTCGCTTACGCTGTAATTCATGGAACAGAAAGAGCGCGAACGGGTGCCCTCATAATCCACGCCCAGGCCTCCTCCAACATTGACGCTGCGAATGTTTGCCCCAAGGCGGCGTAGCTCGGCGTAATAGCGGCCGGCCTCGCGCATTCCGTTCTGCACATGCTGGATGTTCGCAATCTGGGAACCCATATGAAAGTGCATCATCTGCAGCGCATCCAGCATCCCCGCCGCCCGCAAGTGCTCGATGACGCGCAGGATCTCGGCGGCTGAGAGGCCGAACTTGGACTTCTCGCCGCCAGTATTCTGCCACTTCCCGGCGCCCAAGGACGCAAGTCTGACGCGAACTCCGAGCAGCGGATCGACTCCGAGGGAGCGCGATTCGCTCATCACCAGATCGAGCTCCGAAAGCTTTTCCACGACGATGTAAACCTGCAGTCCAAGCTGGCGGCCTATTAGTGCCAGGCGGATGTACTCGCGGTCTTTGTAGCCGTTACATACGACAATTCCGCCCGCACGAGAACAGGCCAGCACGGCGAGCAGTTCCGGCTTGCTGCCTGCCTCCAGTCCGACGCGGTCTCCACCGTGGTTAAGAAGGGCGCTGACGACGCTGCGCTGCTGGTTCACCTTTATTGGATAAACTGCTGTGTAGCGGCCGCGGTAGCCGTCAGCTTCGCTGGCTCGATCGAATGCGTCGCAAAGCTCGTCGATGCGGTGGTGCAATATTCCGGAAAAACGCACAAGCACGGGCAGCGTTAGGTCACGGGCCACGAGCTCTTTGGCAAGCTCGTGCAGGTCAATTCCCGGGCGCGCCCCGACTTGCGTTCCGTCCGGCCGGATCTCCGTCTGACCGACATACGCAACGACATGGCCGCGGTCATTAATGTCAAAATAGCCGTTGCCCCAGTGGGCAATGTTATATGTGTCGCGCGCCTGTTGGATGGTCCATTCGGTCATTTTTTTGGGAGCCGGGGATGATTCAAGAGAAAAGGAAAAAGTAATAAGATTATGAAGAATTTCGCGGACGATTGAAATCAAACAATTCGTCCTGAGACACGATGTATTACTGCGGAGAAACCCTCTAATGGCGTTAGACAGCGGCTGGTATACCGAAGAATGGGCAGGGCAAGGTTCGGCCATTTCGCTAAAATTGCGGCAAAAGGTGCACGACGAGCAGTCCCCATACCAGCGCATCGAGATTTACGAAACTGAGACTTTCGGTACGCTTATGACTCTCGACGGCCTGGTCATGGTGACCGACCGCGACAACTTCATCTACCATGAAATGATGTCGCACCCCGCGCTTTTTGCCCACCCCTGCCCACGCAAGGTGTTGATAATTGGAGGCGGAGACTGCGGCACCTTACGCGAAGTACTCAAGCACCCTGGTGTCGTGTCGGCTGAGCAGGTTGAACTCGATGAACGTGTCACCAGAGTTGCCGAGAGGTTCTTCCCGGAACTTTGCGCCTCGAACGGCGACGCACGGGCGCGCCTGCTCTTTGAGGACGGAATAAAATGGGTCGCCGAAGCCCGGGAGGCGAGTTACGACGTGATCATTGTCGACTCGACCGATCCGGTAGGGCCCGCAGCCGGGCTGTTTTCCGAGGAGTTCTATCGCAATTGCTTTCGCGCGCTGGGCAGTCATGGGATCGTCGTCGGACAAAGCGAATCGCCGCTGTTTCATCCGGCACTTATCAGGAGTATGCATGACGCATTGCGCGCAGCCGGATTTCTGGATGTCGCTTCGATCCACTTTCCCCAATGCACTTATCCTTCCGGCTGGTGGAGCGCCACCCTGGCCTGCAAAGATTCCTCGCTATCCGGGTATCGAGACGAAGCGGTGGCGTCCAAGGAGTTTGCCACGCGCTACTACAACCTGGGCATTCACACGGCGGCCATGGCGTCGCCAGAGTTCCTGTATCAGGCATTGCTGTGAGTGCGGCGCGGTGCTGCCAAGATTGAATGTCCCGCACGATCACGGTATAACGTTGCCCTGTTGCTACCAATCCAAAACCCAACGTAAGAAAACTAACATGTCTGATCCGCTAATCGCACAGAAGGCTCCCTACACCCTTGAACTGACGCCCGGCACATACTGGTGGTGTGCGTGCGGACGGTCCAAGACCCAACCTTTTTGCGATGGATCGCACAAGGGCACCGGTCTCACGCCGATAAAGTTCGACGTGGGCACCACGAAAAGCGTCAGCTTATGCGGATGCAAGCATTCCTCCAATAAGCCGTTTTGCGACGGGGCACACAAGTCGCTTTAGCAGTAGATATATCGTGAATTAACGCCGCAGGGGGCCGACCGCGCGTGGGCAGGTGGGCTGGAAAGGCTATGTCCCAGGTTCTATGATTTCGGTGAGGCGGATATATTAGAGAAGGGAGGTCGCAGTGAAGAAAGTTGCCGTTATCGTAGTCGCATTGCTCATCGTGGTGATTGCGGCGGTCGGCGCCGGAGCCTACTGGTTCGGCAAACAGGCGGAGGAAGCCTACAACGGTGCGCTGCAGGCCTTTGCCAAAAACGGACAGATTACAATTGCGAATTCGTCCTTTGACCGCGGGTGGCTGAGCTCGACCGCGGATGTAACTTTGTCACTCCCTGGTTTTCCGGGCGGCCTTTCGATAACCAGCCGCATTCAAAACGGCCCTTTTCCCGGCCTATGGTCGCTGAAATTCATGCCTGGAATGGCCATTGTGGACAGTGTGCTCACCGGAAATGCGCGCGCGCTGGCCAAGTTGTCCGGAATCAAGGCGAACACGATGATCTTTCTGGCCGGTAACAGCAATACCGATATTCAAATTCCCGCCTATCGGGAGCCGCCGCCCGGTGGCCTCTCCTGGCTGGAAGGCAGTGGCAAGATCAGCGTCAGCGCAGATCAGCAAACTATCGAAGGCAGTGTCACACTTCCGGAAGTGCAAGTGGCAAGCCCGACCGGCGCGCTCGACGTGAGACAGACCAATATCAGCTGGAATCGGCTGCCAAGCCCGTCCGGGTTGGGGGTTGGGGGATATGACATCTCTATTGCGCGCATCGCAGTCAAGGGCTCGGCCAGCCCCACCACAATTGAAGGCGTGCACCTTGCAACGTCGAGCCGCGAAAGCGCGGGCAGCCAAACGCTGGTTTTTTCTCTTTCTGCGCGTAGCTTGAAAGATGGTGTGGGCAGCAAACAGGGCGGCCAGATCGGCCCAGGGCGATTTACCATGCAGCTGAGCAAGCTTGACACCAAGAGCCTGCTTGGTTATCAGCGGGATACGCAGATTCTGTACAACAGAAGGCTTCCGCCCGACAAGTTTGGGCCGGCGGCAGCTGACGCGTTTGCCAAGCTGCTCGCGTCCTTGGCGCGTAAATCACCCGAGCTCGACCTCACTAAACTGTCGGTCAATGTCGGCGGTAGCGAGATCACGGGGAAGGGAAAGTTTGTACTTGACGGAAGCAACCTCCCGACGCCGAACAACCTTTCCGGTCTGATGCAGGCGATCGAGGGCAAAGCCAGCCTGTTCGTTCCGCGGGCTGCAGTCGCAACGCTTGCGAGTCAGGACATTCAGCGCCAGTTGGCGACTTACCAGGCACAAGGCGAGCTTACGCCGGATGAGGTCGAAAAGCTGACACCTGACAAGGTTTCGGCGATTACCAGCGCGGCCTTGCCAACCTACATGAACAAGGTCATTACGGGTATGCACCTCGTGCCGGATGGCGGTGATTTCACGTTGACAGTGGCCGCCCATCAGGGGCAGTGGCTGGTTAATGACAAGCCATTGGGTCAGCCGCCGAGCGCTGCGGGCGGGACGCAGTAAAAAAAGGCGGGCGCCGAAGCGCCCGCAATTACAACCTCATTTTTTTGGGCAGGGGTCGTATTAGTTGTACGCCTTCTCGCCGTGTTGTGTGATATCCAGGCCTTCGCGTTCCTGCTCTTCGCTCGGACGCAGACCGACGATCATGTCGACGACCTTCAGGATAATGAAGGTTACGACGACGTCGTAGACCAACACCGCGCCGACATCCATGAACTGAAGAACCAGCTGGTGGGTGTTTCCTTCAAGCGCACCCGCAGTGCCGCCGATCGCCTTGACGGCGAACACGCCGGTAAGAATGGCGCCGAGCGCGCCCCCGACTGCGTGTACACCAAAGGCATCCAGCGCATCGTCGTAGCCGATCATGTTCTTGAGGTAGGTGGCCGTCCAGAAGCACACTACGCCACCGGCGATGCCGATGAAGAAGGCGCCTGTCGGATCGACAAAGCCCGAGGCCGGAGTGATGGCGACCAAGCCCGCGACAGCGCCGGAGGCCATGCCCAGTACACTGGGTTTGCCGCGCGCCATCCACTCTGCAAACATCCACGCCATGGCGGCGGTGGCGGTTGCGATCTGTGTGGTCGCCATTGCCATACCCGCGCGTCCGCCTGAGGAGACCGCGCTTCCCGCGTTGAAGCCGAACCAGCCGACCCAAAGCAGCGAGGCGCCGATAACGGTCCATACCAGATTATGCGGGGCCATGGGTTCCTTCTTGTAGCCAACACGCTTGCCGATGACGAGCGCGGTGACCAGACCAGCGACACCGGCGTTCAAGTGCACCACGGTGCCGCCGGCAAAGTCGAGGGCACCCGCCTTGGCAAGCCAGCCATTCGCCGACCAGACCCAGTGCGCGACCGGGGAGTAGACGAAGAGCAGCCAAAGGCCCATAAACCAAAGCACGGCGGAGAATTTGATGCGCTCGGCAAACGAACCCGAGATCAGCGCTGGCGTGATGATTGCAAAGGTCATCTGGAACGCCATGTACACCGATTCAGGTACAGCGGCCGACAGATCGGAGACCGTGTTCTTGTCCATGCCATGCAGGAACAACCGGCTGAGGTCTCCTATAAACCAGTTTCCGTCAGTAAATGACAGACTGTAGGAGACGATGTACCACAGCACGGTAACCAGGCAGGTTGTCGCGAAGCTGTGCGCCAGCGTAGCCAGGATGTTTTTCGACCGGACCATGCCGCCGTAGAACAGCGCCAGGCCCGGTACGGTCATCATCAGCACCAATGCCATGGAGGTCAGCATCCAGGCGGTGTCGCCAGGATTGATCTTGGAATTGGGATCCGAAGTGACGGCCTCGGTTGGGGCAGGTGCTGCTGCCGCCGGGGCCGCCGCGGGTGCCGGTGCAGTGGCAGGTGCGGTCGCCGCCGGAGCAGGTGCTGGTGCCGAACCCTCGTCGGCAAACGACAACATCGGGGCCGCGACAAGAAACGCCGCGAGCACGGCGCCCAAGAGCTTCTTTATTGTGAAATAGTTACGCATCAAATTTCTCCCGTATCAGAGCGCATCTTTGCCGGTTTCACCGGTGCGGATGCGGACAACTTGTTCGAGGTCGAAGACGAAGATCTTGCCGTCACCGATTTTGTCGGTCTTGGCGGCTTTGACGATCGCCTCGGTGACTTTGTCCAGCATCTTCGCGTCAATCGCAACCTCGATTTTCACCTTCGGCAGGAAATCGACGACGTACTCCGCTCCGCGATAGAGCTCGGTATGCCCTTTCTGCCGCCCGAATCCCTTGACCTCCGTGACGGTGATGCCCTGTACGCCGACCTCCGAGAGGGCATCGCGCACGTCGTCAAGCTTGAAAGGCTTGATAATGGCTGTGACGAATTTCATGTTTCCTCCTTCAATTGCACAACGTGGCGCGGCAAAGCGCCGTTTTGCCGCCGTTTAGAATTTATACAACGCCTCAAGGCCGACCGAGGACTGGTTATCCTTGGGGGCCCCGCTGAGCATGCCAAAGGATGCCACGTCGGACTTGTCGTAGCGCACTTCACCGCGTAGTTCCGTGTGCACCGTCGGCATAAAGGCGAGCGTGACAGTGCCTTCCTTCCATTTCTGAATGACGCCGGTCGTGAATCCGTTCTTGTCGTCGAAGTACTCCACACGTCCCGCTACTCGCCACAGCGAACTCAGGTTGTAATTGGCAAACAGGGCCACGCCGTTCCATTTGGATGTGGTGCCGATTATCTGCGCATCCTTCTGCTGGCCGTAATCGCCTTCGAGAGCGACGGTAAGAGCGTTTGTGGCGCTGTAGCTGGCGACGAGATCGAGCAAATCGCGCTCGTGGTTCACAGTGGCTCCAGGAGCGTCCCCGCCGTAGAAGCTGACATTGATGGACAGCGGCTTGAGGGGCGTGGCGGCGAAGCCGAGCTCGACCGTTTTGTTGTAGACCGGCGTAGTAGTGGCTGAAGGCTTAACGGTATTCCAGCCGTTATTGACCCCTACGATAACTTTGTAGTTGGGATTGATCGCATAGCTAGTCCGCACCCCGGTATGGCTGAACGGGATGGCGTAACCGAAGAGGATGCCGCGGGAGAAGTTGTAATCAGCCGTGCTAGTGATCACTTCCTCACCAGCCAGGGTGTCAAACTTGCCGCCCATGACGGTAAACGGTCCGGTGGCATACTGCATGTAGGCCTGCTGTACGTCGACTTCGGAACCACCACTGACGGCCGGCAAGCCGGTACCAGAACTTGTCACCGCTGCGTCAGTACCGTAGTCGAGCTGCACCTGGCCGCCAAAACCGTTCGTCGGCAAATAAGCGCCTGAAAGATCGATGGTGTGCAGGCTAAAGGCATTGTGTTGCGCATCGTAGACGCGATCGGAGGTCGTGGTGCCTGCGAATACCCCGCTTCCCGTCAGATAGCTGTAGGAGGTGTCGATGTAGCCGTTGAAGGTGAGGCCCGATGCCGTGAGCACATCGCCGAGCGTCGGTGCATTGCCTGCGGCGGTGGCGGTGGCGGATGCGCATGCCATGACACCTGCGGCTAACAGGGATTTCTTGAATAGAGTCATCTGTAGTTCCTCTGATTGAGTGTGTCGGGCCTGCGCGCCAGTCGCCCAGGCCATACGGCTCAGATATTTCAATATGTCCAACCGGTCTGACGAGACTGAGTCTTCTCATCACGATCCCTGGTCGCAGGCTCGCTACAGCAGGTTCTATGCCAATCCAAAAAGTGGAGGAGAAACAGTGGCTTAGAGGATTCTTTTAGCTATTGGAGGTTAGCGAATGCACTTTGCTGGTGCACTGCGATTGGCGGGGCGCACTATTGTTGTGCGTATTTGTTTATTTCAACAGACTGACAATAATCATGCTCTCCTCAAGGGCACCAGCAAGACTTTTGCATTACACAGCAAGCGCAAAAACCGATCAGAGGATGGCGGCAAGACGCCTGCAGGCGAGAATCGCCGGACGCTGTCACGCCGGATCGCGCAACGCGCTTTTGTGCATGTTCGCGGCGCAGCGAAGGAAGCGCACAGTTTCTCACTCAAAATCGCTGACAGGCTTTTGCTGTTGAAAACCTCCTCTTTGTTTCGCAAGTTTCGCCAGCGAATTTTCAGCGTCGTTGAATTTAAAAATGGCGCGTTATTGTTTTCTGCATACCGCACGCTGTAACAGCTGTCAGGCAAATATTTGGACAGCCTGCCGTGCTTCTGGCGCACGCGATTTGCCCACTTGTCGCAAATTCCGAGCGGTTGCTGCCAACAGGAATTCACTTGGCGCACTGCGTTGTCGCACTTCCGGAGTCGCTTTCAGGTCATCAGTTCCGGGTCTGTTTAGGGACGTCGGTTGTGACTGTAAAACTCTGAGAGATATTTGCGGTGGCTGCCGAGATCACGGTATCGGTCGATACCCAATCCGGAGATGGCTCTGCGGGACATGATCCTCAAGTTTGAAAGCACAGAAAAGTCTTTTCTGGCGTTTCCCCCTGAAACCGATTCATGGCAATGGCCCCCAGCTTGTCTTGCCGGGCATTACCTTATTCCTCACACCTAAAGTACTCTGGGGGGTTTTTCAACCAAATAGTGCTGACGTGCGACGCCTGGTCTGGAGCGTCTTCTCTCGAAGGTCCAGACCAGCGGAACACACGCACCTTTTCGATTCGAGTCAGCTGTACCGAATCCGCCCGGGCCGGCACTAAAAGTGGTAGGTGCCTGAAATGACCAGAGTGGTGTTGTTAAGCTTGGAGTTGGGCTTTTGGGTGGTGTCGGTGACGGCGATCGATGCGTCAAGCCCTCCAAACATGCGACTTACGCCCGCGCTCACATCGGAATAATCGGGACCGAGAGTCTGGTCGTACAAGAAGTAATGGCCAGCGTGCAGATTTAGCTTTACTCCGCTGCCTATATCGTACTTCAGCGCACCTTCGAGGTAGCTGTCGTGGTGGTCAAAATCGTGCGACAGCTTTACCGATGCCGGACCAAAGCTCAGTGCGCCATAAAACTCCCAGAAAGCGCCTCGATCCTGTCCGGGATAGACGAACGCGTTGGAATAG
>JAKBDW010000143.1:0-9315 GCA_021834245.1 Pseudomonadota bacterium | reverse complement strand
GTTCTGGCGGAACACAGGCGGCAATGGTGTCCCAATAATAGGCCCAAAGACGCTCCGTTTCGCGGTTCCTTGCGATGACCCGGGTCAGGGCCGGAACGATCCACTTCATATATATGCGCAACAGGGAAAGGGCCACCTTACTGCGAGGGCGGGTGATCTCGAGCAGACAAACCCGGCCCCCGGGCGCCAGGACGCGGAAGTATTCCCGAAAAACGGCGTCGATATCACTGACATGGCGCAATGCATAACCCATGCTCAGAAAGTCGAAACTTGCAGCTCGCACTGGCAGTAATTCGGCCCGCCCGAGGATGACCGCTATCGGCAACGTACGTCTTGCCTCACTGACCATGCCAACGCTTGGGTCGAGACCGGTGACCTGACCCGATTCTCCTGCAAGCGCGATGGCCTCGCGCGTCACGAGACCGGTGCCCATTGCGACATCCAGCACCCTCATGCCGGCGGTGAGCCCGGCACGACCCAGCGCGCGGCGCCGATACCACGCACCGGATCCAAACGCCATGAGCCGCTCGACCCGATCATAGTCCGGGGCAGTATGGTTGAAGATGTCACGCACAAATTCTCGCCGCTGCTCGGGATCGGCGTAGTATTCGTCGAGGGGCGGATGAGGGCGTAGCGCTGAAGACCCTGACGAGGCAGCTTGTTCTTTCATGCTGTCACTATAGCAGAACCCGCACCACTATCCGAACTGTCCGCGACGCGTAGGTCGGTAATCAGGCAGGGTCCTGACCAGCAAGGTTTCGCCACTAAAGCGCGATTGCCGGCCTTCGGTCGATCGGTTTCGGTCTCCAATGCGCAATAAATAATATGTCTCCCCTTACGGCAGCGAAGTTTACGAACGGCGATCCGGGCCCATATTAGTTAGCGCTTATGTTTGCCGGAAATGAAAGCCCTGGCGGAAAATCCCCTCGGCTCGCTTGCAGCCTGGCCAAGCTCCGGCTTCCAGGCAGGGCGCTGCAATCTTGCTTCCCGACAACCACAAACAGAAAAGTGAAGCCAAAGCTACAAAAGCGACTGCCAGCACTGGGATTGTGATGCTGCGATAAATGTGGCAGTCTCCCGGCCACGGAGCATTATGGAATGAGTCGAAATACCGCTGCGGTTCTCTCCCTTTCATTGGTCTTGGTGCTGGCTGCAGGCCTTTGGATCCCACGGGTGGAAGGCTTTTTGCGACACAACGGCGCGAGGCCAATTTCCAGCAGCATCGGCATGACGCAGCTCTACCCGCCGCGGCCGCTCACCGCATTCGCTCTACGAGACACTCACAAAAAGGCGTTTAATCTTTCCCGTTTGCGCGGCCATTGGAATTTTCTGTTTTTTGGCTATTCTCACTGCGCCAACGCATGTCCCGATACACTCGATACGTTCAAGAAGCTGCACAAACTTGCCGGCGGCCTGTCGCAAGACGTGCAATACGTGTTCGTTTCCGTTGATCCGCAACGTGACAGCGCTGACCAACTTACAAAGTATCTGGAGCATTTTGACCCAGATATTATCGGCGCCACCGGCACCAATGATGAGCTCGCAGCATTAACCGGCCAATTGGGTGTGTATTACAAACGCCAAGCACCTTTGCCCGATGGCCCCTACGGCGTGGACCACACCTCCACGATTTTCTTGATTGACCCAAAAGCACGACTGCGCGCGCTATTCACGGATACGACCAACGCCCACGATATTGCCAAGGGCTTCGGCACCCTGCGGCGCAAGAATTAGCGGGCACCAGCCATTATGGGGCGGGCGAAATCCGCAACTTTCACCTGACTCACGAGCCAGCGCTCGCGCGCGACCAGGAGAGAACAGAATCGTGGATGCAGATATGCACCGCGCCCAGCAATCCGGTGATCGGACCGATAGGAATGTGCCAACCTGGCATTCACGGCCATCGATATACCGGGCACATTCCACCAGTAAATGTGCAAAATCTGGCCCGCCCACCGCGCCCGCAATCAACATAATCGACAAAACCGGGGTTGCAGTCTGGGCGCGCGACTCGGGGATGATTTATAATCAACCAAGTCATTTGACGCACAACCCTACCCGATCCGGCTGCATGCGCTGCACCTCTCTATCAACACCGAATCCTGCTGACAAAATATGCGGCGGTGATCGGGATCGCCAGTTCCGTTATCGTCCGGACACCAACAGACGCAAACGCCGCGGAAACGCAATCAGGCCTAATTGGGCATTTATTTAACGCACGCTGAGGAGCGCCAATCCATGACCGACCTTTCCGCAGCCCAGGATACTCATCCTGGTGACCTAGCTAGACCCCAGCCACAACAGAAGGCTATCGCAATTTGGCTATTGCTGTGCTGCGCCATGATCTTTGCAATGGTGGTGGTTGGCGGAGTAACTCGGCTCACGCGTTCGGGGCTTTCCATAGTCGAATGGGATCCCATCATGGGCGCAGTTCCCCCACTTAATACGACGCAGTGGGACAAGGCGTTTCATCTCTATCAACAGACACCGGAATTTCGCGATGTAAACTACGACATGAAGCTGGACGAGTTCAAATCCATATTCTGGATGGAATATGCACATCGTCTGCTCGGACGCAGTATTGGCGTAGTATTTCTTGTGCCGTTCCTGTACTTCCTTGCACGTCGCCGGATTGATCACCAACTTGTACCGAAGCTTGTCACGATGTTTTTGTTGGGTGGGCTGCAAGGGGCGCTAGGCTGGTACATGGTCAAGAGCGGGTTGGTACACAATCCCCATGTAAGCCAGTACCGGCTTACCGCGCATCTGGGAACAGCATTTCTCATTTATGCGTTCATATTCTGGGTTGCGCTTGATCTTATATTTCCGCGCACACGGCTTCCAAACGCAGATCTCAGGAACTTACGTCGATTTGCCTACGGCGTAACGACCCTAGTCTTTGTGATGGTGATCGCGGGTGGCTTCGTGGCCGGTCTCAAGGCAGGATTTGTGTACAATACCTTTCCCACCATGAACGGGCACTGGCTGCCGCCTGGAATGTTCGCCTTACAGCCGGTTTGGCGCAATTTTTTCGAAAACATGGGAACAGTGCAATTTGATCACCGCATGATCGCTTATCTGCTGGCGATCGTTATTCCCACTTTTTGGTTCGTCGCGCGGCGGGCGCAGCTGCCCGCGAGAGGCCGGGTCGCAATTCACCTTTTGTTAGCTATGCTGGCAATCCAGATTGCATTGGGCATCACCACGCTTCTTTTCATCGTACCCATACCGCTGGCGGCAACACACCAAGCAGGCGCGCTGACACTATTCACTATTGCACTCTTTGTCAGCCACACGCTTCACAACGCCTAGGTCACGGCTGCGGATCAGGAATCCTTTTCGGATAGAAATTCTTCCAGCCCTTCGGCAGTCAATGGCTTGCTGAAGAAATACCCTTGCATTACGTAACAGCCGTTACTTTGCAGAAAATCAATCTGCTCCTTGGTTTCGACACCTTCGGCAACGACATTGATTTTCAGACGCTGCGCCATGCCAATGATTGCCGAAGTTATTGCGGCGTCGTCGGCATCGCTCTGAATATCGTGAATGAAAGTGCGGTCAATCTTCAAAGTATCTATCGGAAATCGCCGAAGGTAGCTAAGCGAAGAATAGCCGGTCCCGAAGTCGTCCACGGCCAAGCGCGTTCCCATGCTGCCCAGCGCATCCAGGGCCTGTATGGTTAGCTGGGTGTGACGCATGATAATGCTTTCAGTGATTTCAAGCTCAAGCAACGTCGGGTTGCAGCCACTGGCCTGCATAGCGCGGTCAATGATTGACGCGAAGTTAGGTTCGTTGAACTGACGCGCAGACAAATTGACCGCAATGCGCAGATGCTCCCGTCCTGCCCGTCGCCATTTCCGCAGTTGCTCGCAGGCAGCGCGCAAAACCCACTCGCCCACGGGTATTATGATGCCAGTTTCCTCCAGAAGCGGAACAAAATCGGATGGTGCAATCAATCCGAGTTCGGGATGCTGCCAACGCAAGAGGGCTTCGACACCGACAACCTTTCCACTATTAGTGTCAATCTGCGGCTGATAGTGAAGTAAAAACTCGCTCCGCTCCAAGGCGTGGCGCAGGCTACTTTCCAAAGTCAGGCGCTCGAAGGCTCTTGCGCTCATGTCCGCGGAGTAGAATTGATAATTATTTTTGCCGAGATCCTTTGCACGGTACATAGCAATGTCGGCGTGCTTTAGCAGAGTATCCGAGTCTTCCCCGTCCGTTGGATACAAACTTATTCCCACGCTCGCGGTGATAAAAAGCTCACGCTCATCAATCCTGAACGAGGGCGTAACGGTATCAAGGATCTTTTGTGCGATCCCGGGCACGTCCTGCTCCGAAGTAATATCGTCCAGCAATATTGCGAACTCATCCCCCCCGAGCCTGGCTACAACATCTCCATCCCGCAAGCTTTCAGCGAGGCGACGCGATATCAATTGCAGCAGGCGGTCGCCTACCGCGTGACCAAGGGTATCATTAATGTTCTTGAATCGGTCGAGATCCAGAAAAAGCACGGCGACTCGGCGGCCATGCCAACGCGCGCGCGCAAGCGACTCTTTCAGCCGATCCATGTAGAAAATGCGGTTAGGTAACTCTGTAAGCGCGTCGTGGTGCGCAAGAAAATGCAACCGCTCTTGGGTCTGCATGCGCTCAGTAATGTCTTTTCCGGTTGCCACAAAATGGGTTATTTGACCCTGAGGATCCTTCAGCGGCGTAATCGTCTTTTCTTCATAATAAAGCAGGCCATTCTTTTTCTTGTTGACGAATACTTCGCTGAATACCTGCCCATTCATGATGGTGATCCACAGTTTCTGGTAGAAGCTGTCGCGCTGCTTGCCGGATTTGACTATGGAGGGTGTTTGACCGATCGCCTCTGCGCGCGTGAATCCAGTGACCGCCTCGAACGACAAATTGACGTATTCGATGACGCCCTTAACGTCTGTGATCATCACCGAATCCGCCGTCTGCTCCAACGCGCGTGACAACTTCCGCATCTCTTTCTCAGCGAATTGTCGGTCAGTTACGTCTTGCGCAATAACCAGCACGCAGTCATCCTTTCCAATGGTTATCGGCTCGATTGAACCTATACAGTAACGCAGCTCCCCGGATTTGTTGCGAAACTCCAGATCTGCATCCTGCAGAGCGCCGGATTGCTTGAGTTTCTCCAGCATTTCCACCCGGTGACTGGGCGTTGGCCATAGCTTAAGTTCAGAAACCGTATGTCCAATCACTTCATCTCGCGTCCAGCCGCCGGCATGTAGAAATGCGTCGTTCACATCCAAAATCATGCCGTCCCTGACACGGCTGATGCTGATGATCGCGGCACTGGAGTGATATACCTTATAAAAGCGCTCCTCGGAATGCCGCAGTGCCTCCTGGATTTCGACCTCTTGGGACATATCCCGCATCAGGGTGACTCTGACCTTGCGGCCCCGGTAAGTGCTTTCCTGTCCTCGAAGCTCGGCCGGAACGCGCGTCCCATCGGCGCGCAGAGCAATGGCAACGTACGGTTTGTCGTGGCCGGTTTGCATGTACTGCTGCACGGTGGGCCACGATTCAACAGCGGTGAATTCTTGTACAGACCGACCGATTAGATCGGCCGGAGCAATCCTCAAAATTTCAGCGCCGCGCCGATTCGTTTCGACAATGATTCCGTTTTCGATAATAAAAATACCTTCAGACGTAGCGTCGGACAGACTGCGAAAGCGCTCTTCGCTCTCTTTCAGAGCCTGTTCTGCTCGCTGCCGTTCAGCGATATCACGCACAAGGATAAGACCGGCCTTATGCCCCTGCCAGGTCGTGATTGATGCCGTCAATTCAACTGGCACGGGCTTGCCGTCCTTGCTGATGAACTTCGATTCATACTGGGATGGAGGCGAACCGCCACGCACTCGCTCGTCGCGACGTGCAATTACAGTTGCCTGTTCGTCAGGATGGACCACATCCAGTGCGGTCGTGCCGATAAGCTCGGTAACGTTGTAACCAAGCATGTCGGCGATCCGTCGGTTTGCGAACACATGCCGGCCGTTTTCGAGGGCAACCAGGATGCCATCGTTGGCATTTTCCGCCAGCGCTCTCAGGCTTTCCTCGCTTGCGCGCAAGGCGGTACCTGTGCGACGGTGCTCGGCAATCTCACTTTCCAGGGAATCGGTTTTGGCTGACAGCGCCTGTGTCCTCTCCTGTACCGCCTCGGCCAACCATTGCTGTCGCGCGGAGGCGCGCGCAACAACGAACACCATGGTCAGGACAAATAATCCGCCGCCAACCCATATAAGCGCCAATACGAAGGACTGCGGCCCTGGTTCCCTTCCGCGCCACTCGCCCGCGATAGTCCAAGGCGCCCCGATGAGCGTTATGGTGCGAATGTGCGCCTGTTCTATACCACCTTTCTGTCCAAAGAATTGAGTCCCGCTGGCATCGTATAATTGAAAGTGGATGCGCGAGTCGATATTTTTCGTCGCTGCCTCAATTATCGGCGTGATGTTAACGACGGCCTCGACAATTCCGTTAAATTGTTTTCCGCGAAAGAGTGGCGTGCTTACGACTACCCAACTCGAGCCGTCGTGCGTCTGTTCCGGATTACTGACGGCCGTGCGCATGGTATCGCGCATCTTGGTCGCATATTTGGCCAATTGCTGTTTTAGCAGACCCATCTCACCAACGGGATTCCTTCCGTTTACAGAGTAGTAGTGGCGAATCGAGTAGCTGCTGTCGACGTAAGCCAATCCGCAGATGGTTGGCTCCTGTCTTAGGATCGCGGCGCCGAAGCGGTCAAAATCAGAAAAAGGCGGTTGCGTCGGTCGCGCCAACATGAACGCCGCCAGGCTCTCGGTGGCCAAAATCGGAGTGCGCAGGGAGCGGTTAAGGCGATCGCTTACGCTATGCAGCGCAAGATCGAGGGCAATTTCATTCCTGCCATGCATTTCCTGGCGCACAACTCGATCGCTGCTGTAAAGTGCCAGCAGTCCTAGAGCTGCGACCAGAATCATGGCACCTACACGCTGCAAGCTGGTTCGGTTCATGCACGTCTGCTACCACAGACCGCTGCCGACCCCTTTTTCCCAGCAGAACCTGATATCATCCCCCACCCCGTCCAGAGCTGTTCATTTTTATGTCCGTCGGTACTATCGACAAACTTGGTCCACTGATCCGAAAGGGCCCTGTGTTTGCCTCCTTAAGAGTCTAATACACAATCTGAAATTCGAGAACTCAATAGGACCGCTGGCAAAAATGAGATCCGCAGACAGAAATCAATGAAATCAATACTGTTTGTTCATATTGCCTGCGTCATTCTTGCGTTCGCCGGTTTTGTTCTGCGTGGAATATGGATGATCCGGGACTCACCCCTTCTTCATGCAACTTGGGTAAAGGTTGTCCCGCACATCAACGATACCTTGCTGCTCGCAGCTGGTATTACGCTGGCGCTGCAAGTACGTCAGTATCCCATTATGAATGGCTGGCTGACGGCAAAGGCCTTCGGACTGGCTGCCTATATTCTGCTTGGAACCGTCGCACTCAAGCGCGGCAAAACCAAACGTATCCGGATTATTTGCTGGATCGGTGGCCTAACGGTATTCGGATATATTGTTGCGGTTGCGATATCACGAGATCCAATTCCATTCGCCGGGCTCGCCGGTCTCCATTAATAACACTGCGGATGGAACAAATGCCCTATGTGGTCTTGATGCACCCAAGCTTCTCGCATAGACCGGGCTGAAGACCGAACTGATTTCTACCAATATTCGTGCTGGCAATGCTGGATGGTTCACAATGCAACCGCGCGACGGATGGGTCTGAACCGTCTTGGATCCGTCAGAGATAGATCTGGCTGCTCGTCAAAAACGGCGACAAAGCTAAAGATGGCATTGTTTTGGCAGGATAAAACACGAAAGAGAGATGCAGCCGGGCCTGGTGTTATGTCCTTGACCCGGCTGCCGAAAGATACGGCTACAAGCAAGCGTCGAAATGGCCCCCGACACTAAATCTCACGCGCGGGGAAAACGACATGTCTGCGGTGACCGTACTTTTATTCCGCAATATTGCCACAGGCGACGTATACCGCGATGTCACGTGAGGATTCGTGAACATTAATGGCATATTTGCCTTTGAGCAGATCTTCAAGAGAAACTGGCACGACGGTTTCTGACTTGCCGTCCATGAGCGATTTCAACGGCCACTTCGGCGCAGGATTAATGTGACCGCAGACTCCTTCGTGAATGTGAATGGGCTCCACCCGGCCTTTTGGCACACCTTTGAGGCTGACGACAACCCGCGTGGAGGCGCCTTCGGCAGTTAATACTGCTGTGCCGCTTTCGCGAGCGTAAAAACCTGCCTCGGGATTGATCTTCACGGTAAGGCTGCTGGGACCGGCCGCGAGCGCCACTCCGCAAGAAGCCACTGCCAGCCCGGCGAACAACGTAAGCATGTTAAGTTTGCGCATGTCTTTAACCCCTTTCCTTTTTGTGAATCGGAATTAACCACAAATACAGATGCAATCTATCACAGGTCAAATCTGCCGACCAATCGTAAATCCGGACCGCGCCCCGCAACAAGCCGCTCAACCCCAACCAATTCCCGGAACTATATCCAACCGACACCTTTGTGGCTGCATGCCCAATAGCAACAAACGGTTCATTTCCCTTTCATGGCAACCTTAGCGTCAACTCCAGAATTGCCCAATCCAGAAATTGCTCGCTAAAGACGGTTGAGCGCAGAGCAAGCAAGGTGTTGCGGAAGGGACGTCCAGTTGGCACATCCTCATACCCTATTGCGGCCTTCCGACTGCAAGAGGGCCCGAAGGGGGCGCTCTATCTTCATAAGCCCCCAACTGGTCCCGCATTTCACCCTCGAGATTCAAGCCTGCCGGTTTCCTCCGCCTTTATCACGAGTTATTACTGTGATTCGGGCGGAGGAGTCCTTCTAAGTCCCGACCTACGTTAGAATCATGCCTACCAAACGAACCAGCCGTACAGGAACAGGTTATTATCGTACGACATGTCAGTGGTTGAGCCGACGTACTTGGTGTAGTCGACGTATTGCACGCCGAGCTTGGTGTTTTCCCAAGGCAAGTACGACACATCAACAGTCCAATAATTTGTATCGGGCTTGCCTACTTGATTAGTCACACCATCACCCCAGGCATACAGATTGGGGTCTCCCGAACCACTCCACGTGTCATACCCAAGCGCCACCTCATAGGTATGGCTGAAATGCATCACACCATCGACATGCACGCCGTTGAGGTGATCCTTCTGGTTATACGGCACCCCTGAACCAGTGCCTGCAGTAGGGTCAAAGTGACCGTAATTTTGGTCTTCG